>JBGQGR010000129.1:0-7475 GCA_041497495.1 Anaerolineae bacterium
CGAATATATAATTGGCCGTTGCAATTTGCCCAGCGACTTGATCGATCCGATCGGGCGCGGCCTCCGCCTTTGACTTGAACGAAACGATCGAGAGTTCCGTTTGCAAATTCTGTTGAAAATATCCAGCCGCTTTTTCCGCTAGCGGAGTCGCATTCTCCTGAAAGCCCGCCGGGGTATCCAGAAAGATCGCGCGAATCGGTTCTTTCAAACGCCCCATCGCCGCGCGATGCGCTGGACTTAGCCGCGCCGACATTTCGCCGGAACTCATAAACGTGATCGTGCCAAGATGATCGATCGGGTTCACGTAAGTCTCCTCACCTGCTGCTTATCGCACATCGCGCTTCACTCATCATTTTTTACTGTTGATTATATCATCCGCTATTTGTCATTCGTCATTTTTCATGTGTCAGTGTATAATCAACTCATCTGGGGATGCACTGGCTTCGACGGGAAGCAGTCGAGGACGCGTGGCAAGCTGGAGCGCTTTACCTCCGTTAACAATGAAGCAAACTTTAAGTGCCAACCGCACTAACTATGCGGCCCTCCCGCTCGCTGCCTAAGCGAACCTGAGACCGCGATCGTCTTCGGATGATCCGTCTGCCTCGATCTCGCGCTGGTGGGTCGAGATGCAGGCGCGACAATGCCGGCGTGCGGTTCACTGGATGCCGATGGGGTGAACCTAAGACTCTTCGGCTGACCGATTGGATCTCCGTGTCGATGTGGAGCCGATCGGCGACACTAAACATCGACTAAGCTTGTAGTCATTCGTCATCACTCTTTTCGGACGCGGGTTCAATTCCCGCCATCTCCACCAGGTCAACCTTGCGAAGGCTTTCATACCTTCGCAAGGTTTGTTTTTGCAATTACCACGCACGCATTCTGTCCCCCAAAACCAAACGCATTGATCAAAGCCGCATTCACTTCAACTTCACGCGCGATGTTCGGCACGACATCCAGATCGCATTCGGGATCGATCGATGAATAGTTGATCGTCGGCGGAATGATGCCTTCTTCAATCACTTTGGCTGTTACTGCCACCCCGATCGCGCCAGCAGCTCCCATCGGATGTCCGATCATCGACTTGATCGAACTGATCGGCACGTGATAAGCGAGATCGCCAAAGACTAATTTGATCGCATTCGTTTCAGAAACATCATTAGCTTTGGTGGCCGTGCCATGCGCGTGAATATAATCAATGCCGTTGATGGACAACCCCGATCGATCGATCGCCAACTTCATCGCCAGCGCAGCGCCCTGCCCGTTCGGATCAGGTGCAGCGATGTTGTACGCATCGGACGATGAGGCATAACCGGATAGCTCCGCATAAATCTTGGCTCCGCGTTTAATGGCGGAAGAGTATTCTTCAAGAATCACTATGGCGCTGCCTTCACTCAACACCAAGCCATCTCGATTCGCGTCGAACGGACGACTGGCGTGCGCTGGATCATCATTTCGTTTTGATAGTCCGCCCATCGCGTTGAAACCAACGATCGACACGCGCAAGATCAACGCATCTGTCCCGCCGGCGATCATCACCTCCGCCCAGCCGCGCTTGATCACCTCCGCCGCTTCGCCGATCGCTTGTGCGCCGGAAGCACAGGCCGTTACAAAAGTTGAAGTTGGACCTTGGGCTTTGAACTGCGACGCGATCAAACTCGCGGGCATGTTGTTGAGCGAACTGACAATGCCAAACGGATTCGCGCGCGTCGATCCATCTGCGATCGATTCAAGTCCCTCGATCGTTTTGTCCAGGCCACCCACGCCGGTACCGATCGAGACACCGATCCGATCGGATTTGATCGCCGCGAAATCCAATCGGGCGTCAGCAACGGCTTGTTGTGCTGCCGCGAGCGCGAGTTGCGATCCACGCGAGGTTCGGCGCGCAGTGCGGCGATCGAGAGTGTCGAACGGATCAAAGCCTTTCACCTCGCCTGCGATGCGAACGGGCAGATCGCTGGCATCAAATAAAGTGATCGGACCAATACCGGATTCGCCGCGTTTCAAGCGCAACCACGTTTCATCGATCGACCGCAGGCCCAACGGCGTTACCGCACCTAAGCCGGTGATCACAACTCGACGATCGTTCATGCGCCCTCCTTAATCGCGCGAGTATACCAGAAACAAAACGCGGGCGCATCGACCAGATCGATGCACCCGTGTGGAACAGAAACGGCTTAGAAATTCTTCAGCGTCAACGGCAAGTAGACGGGTATATGCGTCACGGCGTAGTAGATGTCGTCATCATCATAGAAGCAAATGAAGAAATTACAGATGTGATTGGTGAAGCCCGCCCAAACCACATGCGCAATGCCATTCTTAACCTGGGCTGCTGTTGGAGTGTTATCACCAGATCCGAAAATGGTACGTAATTGATTGGCGCCGTTACTGGCTAACGCGCCTGTGAGGCAGGAGATGAACACTGTACTGCCTGCGCCGATCTCAGTCGCATAAGCTTGGTTAGTAGTTCCATCCGCCCAAGCGACCGCCACGGCATCATTGCCGGTGATGCCGCCGCAAGATGGCGAGTTCGGTTGAACAATAGCGGCCTGGGCTGTTGGCTGGGCACAGCCGTCCGTGCTTGGATCCTCCGCACAGTGGTCATTCCACGGAGTTGATGGCGCAACATCGGGCGTTCCTTCTACCGGTCCGGCTTTGTTTAGCTCGCTCGAGCTGGCGTAGGCCGCGGCGAATCGTTCCTGAACGCGATTCGTTCGCGCTTGTATGACTTGGCCCAGCCGATCGAGATTGACGCTGCCATCTTGGAGGATTGAGTCAACTTCATCTTTGCTCAACATTCCGCTTTCCGCCAACTTGTTCAATTGGTCAGGCGTAATCTGATTAGCCTGAACCGCTGAAGCAGCGACGGCAGTCGTATTAGGTTCCACACCGATCGCCCCCAAATTCCCGTTATCACCGGAAGGCCACGGGCTAACGGTCAAGGTGAATACGCCCTGACTATCACCAAACGCATTCGCGCTAACGGGCGTGGCGCCGCAATTCGACGTGTCGTACAGGTTGTACCAGATATGCGAAGCACCGAGTACGTGCTCATACGCGAGGTGCATCCAATTGTTGCCATTGTGTCCCGCCGCGACAACCGGATTGAATGAATCTGAGCTCACATACGGCGCGCGGACATAGTCACAAATTGTTCCAGTGATTGTGACACGCCGCGCGTAAACATTGTTATTGGCGCCGTCATATTTTGTCCACGCGACATAGCTGTCCCATTGATTGTCCTCTTGGCTGACACTCAACTCGACATTATTGTCAGTGCCAGGGAGCGTACCGGCAGACAGGACTTTACAGTCGGTATTAAATGTCATAGAAGGGTTGTAAATCTGCCGCCAAAACACACTGTCTCCGACAGAAGTATCACCGTACCACGCGATCTGAGTATAGTTACCACTCGGCTTGCTGCTGCCTATGCGCGGAGCGAGCTGGTCGTAACGATCGACGCTCGTGCTCTGACAGCCCGTTCCAACGGATACGGTGATCGGTGTGCCGACCGAACCAGCATCGGTGACTTTATTCAAGAAAATTGTTGGCGTGAATTCCGCAGTTTGACGGCCAACCCAGGTAATCAGCGAGTAGTTGTTCCCGTCGGCATGCGTAATGCGCGGCTGATCATTGTATCGGCCAACGCCAAAATATGGCAGATTCGAAACGACGGACGGGCCGTTGACCACTGCCAAATCGCTGGCGCGCACTCGCATCCAGTCAATGGTGGACAGCGTGAAACAACCCAACCCGCGATAGGTGATATACAGGTACCCGTCGTTGCCGGAAACGATATGCGGATCACATTCATCCAGCGCGTCGTTGGTTAGATTCTTGATAGTGGTCGTCACGGCAGTTGAGGCAAAATTCTTGACGCCTTGCAAATAGATTTCCTGATCGTTACCGTCGTACCCTTGAAAGACGATATATGTCACGCCGTTGTAGATCGCCATATCCGGCAAAGTATCCGTCAGCGGCTTAGTAGTGCTTGTGTGAGAAATGTTGAAGGGTGGCTTCTTCCATGCCGGCAGAGCTAGACAGCCCGCCAGCACTAACAAGCCGAGTGCACTGGCCATTAACACGCCCAACATTCGAATTGTGTGACGTGACAGTTTCATGATTCTTCCTCCTCCTATCGATACACGAATTTAAATAGACATACTTACGTATTTACAGATCCGCTGCAAATTGTGTCTTGTTAAATATGCGCGCGATTGATCACCTCCTAGCAGTTTGTCGGAGAGCAAGCCCTAATAGCATTCTGAGTGAATCATGCGCCTGAAATGATCTGCCAAAACTGAAAGTGAGCGTTTAATTCAGGCGGTTTCACTCAGGGCCTCACTGGTTTTTCGGGAAGCAGGCGAGCTGAAGCCCGCCTCAGGCGGTTAACAACACATGGAGCCGCTTGAGATTGAACGCCAAGCAGACCAGCGACCATTCACCCGCGGCGGCGGCCACGCCGCGCAAGGAGAACTGGCGAAAGCCCAGCACTTCTTTGATAATACCGATCACGGGTTCGACCGTACATTTGCGTAAGCGATAGATGGCGTGGCCGATCTCCGTCTGCAGTTTGTAAGCCATTTTGATCTTGGGACTCGCTCCCTCGGGCGGCGGAGCGGGTCGTTCCTTGAATAAGGCGGACCAACTCTGATGATGGGGTTCGCGCCCGGTCGCGATGTAGGGCTCAATGCCCCGGCCTTCGAGAGCCGCGATGTTGGCTACGCTGAAGTAGCCCGCGTCCAAGGCGGCCGCTTGCGGTTTACCCACTTTCGGCGAGAGCGCTTGTAACGTGGGTTCGGCTTCGTGCTGATCGTTGGGATGGTTCGAGAGCGCCGTCGCGAGGATCAACAAACTGGCCTGATCGACAGCGACTTGGGTATTGTAATGTTGATCGAAGCCGCCATCAGTGCTGTTTTTCATCATGCGCGACTCCGGGTCGGTGAAGTTGTATTGATCCGTATCCCGCGGGCCGGGTTCCGGCGGTTGGGGCGGACGGCCGCCCGGCTTGCGGCCATTCGTGCGGGCTTTCGCTTCCCGCGCGCGCACTTTGGCGTCGTACTCGGCCTGTTCGGCCGCGTAACGTTCTTGCGCCCGCGCTTCCAAGACGGCTTTAGCTTTGGCCAGGTTGGTCAGGCGTTCCTGGCGCAGGGCCACCTCATCCGGGATGATGAGATCATCGGGCAGCGAGAGTTCGCCTTGATCGGCGCGCTCACCGAGGTCGAAGAGTTCGCTGACTTCGTGACGGAGTTGGACTTCCAAGGCCAGCAGGCGTTTGTAACTGACCGCGTGACTCTTGGAAGCATCGGCATGAATCTTGCTGCCGTCCAGACTGATATTACCCAGGTTCAACACTTGGGCCGCTTGCGCCAGCAGCAGGATTTGCACAAACAAGTCTTGGATCTCGGCCAGAAAGGTTTTGCGAAAGTGAGCCAGCGTGTCGTGGTCGGGATGCAGCCCGCTCGCGACAAAGCGGACGGGAATACTTTCATAGGTCGCGCGCTCAATCTTGCGCGAACTAAACAGGCCGGTGGCATAGGCGTAAAACAACAACCCCAACAAGATTTCCGGCGCAATCGCTTCGCCGCCCACCGCCGCATAGCGCGCATAGATGGGACTCAAATCGAGTTGGCTGATGACGTCCACCACAAATCGCGCTAAATGATTCGGGGGCAACGCTTCACGCAAGCTGATCGTTTGATTGAGGGTCGCTTCGTAATCAGGTGTTTTGAATTTTCGGCTCATGGTGGGAGTGTACCATCAAATTGACTCACGCTGTGGTCTCTCCGACAAACTGCTAGAAAATGTCTCCGTTACAAAACACATTTTGAGGTGTTGTATAAATCATCAGTTGCACTTACGAGTTGAATTCACCACCGTGCAATAAGTCATGCGCCTCACTTACACCGGGCGTGCCCATTATGGTCACGTTGCTCCCGCTACACTGATACACAAAACATTTTCAGGTTTGCGTTGACGTTGTGATCGACAGACACGCCCGACCTTCACGAGAGGCCGGGCGTTTTGCTTATCGTCATATTGTGAACGAAAAACGATCACCTTTAAGCTATCCCTTTCGTAAGGTGTTCACCTGACCGTTTCCCGCAGTAAAAACGTGTGTAGCCATTCACGCCGTGCGATCGAATTCTCAGCAATATTACCGCTGGGCAAACCCTCGAATCGACCATCCGCCGCTCATGGCACGAGGAACTGTTCCTGAACGAGAGAGATTGCTGATTAGTGTTGTGTTGATCGGTGGTCGTTTATTTTTGGCTTTCGCGCAGGGCGAGGTGATCTTTGCACTAGCCCAATGCCGATCCATGATTTGTGCGGCGTTTGTGTTGATCGAGGGTGTGGTGCAAAAGGATCACGGAGCGATCAACGTCGTGGCCAAGGACGTGAGAGAGGTCTAAATCACGGGTTTATCCTATCTCCACTGACACGGCGCTCCAGAAGTTTGCGCCTTCAATATTTGATCTGAGTCGAAGGTATACAGCTCGTGAAAAAAGGAGAAATGTTGACAACCGTCTGATCTTGGCGATATACTTCGAACGACATTGAAATCTATTGTCAGCATAAGCGCGTGTCCAGTGCGCTGTGCGTGGCTGTTCTAAGAGCGGAAATCCACCTCATCGTTCTTTAAGATTAGGAGCAATCCTATCGCTGTCGTAGCCGTTTTAGGTTGCGCTCAAGGAGGCTGTGATGTCCTCTGCGCGGAAAATTACACTAGTACTTTCAGTCTTGCTAGTTGCCTCTGTCTTCCTCGCGACAAAATCAAGTTCATCCTCGGCGGCAAATGTTCCCGTTCAACCGGCTGCGCCGATGTCCGGGCTGCCGTCCCTGATTCAAGCCAACGCTGCGCGCGGTGACGCGCACACATCCACGTCACAAGATCACACGAGAGTCTCTGCACTGCTTGCCCCGCAGGATACGCCCGATACCCTGGTGAACGGCGGTGTCTCGGACTATACCATTGCCACGCCAAAATTGTTTTGGCACACCAGTCCGGTGCCCTGCCCGCCCCACGGGCCAGTGGCACCGGCCGATAACTTTGTCGATATTATCAGCCGCATTGCGGTGCAGGGCAGTCTGACTCGTACGTTATATTTTCAGCAGCTGGTCTGCGACGGACTGGCCGGTCAAATCCTGTCTAATATTGTGGCGGACAACAACTACGTCTACTTCACGACAGCCACCGGCTTGTACCGTCTATCGGTGAACGCCAATGTCGGCGATCCACCCGAGTTGATGAATGCGCTCGTCTCCGGTTACGCCGAACTGGCCATTGACGACACGAATATTTTCCTGCTGACGTTTGACAACAGCAACAATGGCACGCTGTCGACGGTCGATAAAATCACCAAGTCGTACGTCTGGCGGTCAGGGGCGGGCCAGTATGCGGGCAACCTGCAAGTCAGCTACGCCTATAGTTTCATCAATGGCGAAGACTACTTCGTCTACTGGTTGCAAGGCGGCTA
>JBGQGR010000130.1:0-7457 GCA_041497495.1 Anaerolineae bacterium
ATATCAGTGCGGATGGGTGCTACGGATAATGCCTGCCGCGTGATAACGTGATAATGTGTGGCATAATCACGCATCACGTCGCACGGATCACTTATCTACTTTTGCGATCGCTTGACCGTTCTCTATCCACGCGCGCGCCATCTTCGGTGTATTATACGCGCAGCCGATCTGGCCTATTCGATCGATCACGATCAATCCGCCGAGACCCTGCGCGCGTTCAGCCAGTAACCCGATCGCTTTGTCTGCCGCCGATTGAGCGTTCAGCCCTTGCGCGGCAAAATCGCAGGCCGTTTTAGACAGCACCACTTTCATGATCGATTCGCCCCAGCCCGTAGCCGATGCGCCCGCGCTTAGATCATCCGCATATGCGCCACAGCCGATAAGCGGGCTATCTCCCACGCGGCCTTGCAATTTATTCGGCGTGCCGCCCGTCGATGTGCCGCACGCGATGTGGCCGTTCGCATCGATCGCCACCGCGCCGACCGTACCGTGCGGTCGTTCGTCACCGGCAAAAGCAGCTTTAATTGAAAAGCCCGGCTGCTTTTTGATCGCGCGCCAACGTTCCAATTCCTGCCCGGTTAATAATTCTGCCTCATCGACCAACTGCAGCCCCTGCGCTTGGGCAAACCTTTCCGCGCCGATGCCCGCGATCAATGCATGCGGACTGCGCTCCATGACCAACCGCGCCAGCGAGATCGGATTGCGGATGTGCTGCACGGCGGCGACTGCACCGCTGCTTAAGTCCGCGCCATTCATGATAATCGCATCGAGTTCGATCTCGCCCGCCAAATTCAACCATGCTCCGCGACCCGCATCGAACGATGGATCATCTTCCATCGATCGGATCGCAGCCTCCACAGCGTCGAGCGCCGATCCGCCGCTGCGCAGGATCGACCAACCGATCTTAGTCGCGGCTTGCGTGCCTAGCAAATGTCCCGCCACTTCTTGATCGGGAATATCCCACGCGCCGCCATGAATAATGAGTTGAGGAGTGAAATCATTCATCGCGTTTTCTCCAAGCGAGATTGTGTGCTCCGCCATGCCACGCCAAAAATGATGGCCACAAAAGAGATTAGCGGCAGCAAACTCCCAAGGCCGCGCAAGCCAAACAACATCCCGACATTGCGCGCCACATCGCCCGCAGCAATATGCGGCCAACTATATTCGATCAGCGGATTCCTCACATCATCGGGCGTATAGTATTGGCCGCCAACGGTCAATGACCACGTGATGACGATCGATAATGCGATCAAGACGCCAATCGCGAGCCACAGCCACATCCGTCGTCTCGATCGATCTTGCTCCACCCGATCGATCACGGCGGCCAACGGCCACACTAAAAATGGCAGCATCGGCACCAAGTAGCGCGGCCCGGCCGCATATCCGCCGAACCACTGCGCTGAGGCGCTGACGAGCAATAAAAATAAAATGGAAATGCATAAAGAGGTAAACCATTCGGCGCGGAAGACACTTGCCCCGCTGCGTGGCGCAGTGCGGGTCGATCGGCGAGCCAGCAGGCCGAGGCCAACGATCGAGAGCAATAAGATCGGCGCGGCAAAAAACAACCCGCGATATGGGCTAAAGGTTAGTCCCCATATCGCTTCAAATGTCGGCAGGCTGGCGCTCAAGAAGCCGGTGCCGACCAAAGATTGCAGGCGGGGATTCGCCACGTATTGATAGGCAAGTGTGAACGGAGAGCCAAAGATCGCCGCGTTGTAGATGCCTAAGACTATTATCGGAAGGAGTCCGCCGACGATGATCCGGATCAATCGATCGAAACGATGCACGATCCACAGCCCGTACATGAAGATGATCGTTGCAATCAACACAGCGGGATATTCAGTGACGACGGCGTAACCGAGCAAGGCACCGATGCTGAATAATTCCCAGCTGCGCAGCGAGCGCTCGCGCTGAATATGCAGCCACGCGAAAGCGCTGAATAGCATGATCGCCGCAGGCTGATGACCGTAGAAAGTTGCGGCATAGGCAAACACCGGCGTGGCTAAACCATAGACCAACACGCTGATGATTCGGGCGCGCGGCGAGTAACCAATTTTGCCCAAGAAATTAAGGAGGATGATTCCTAGCAGGGCAGTTGGGAGTGCAACCGTCAGCCAGGTGATAATGGCGACGTCTGTTGCAAACACAAATTCAGCGGGCGCGATTTGATCGATCGGGCGATTGATGGTCGTTGTGGCGGCGGGGCTGCGACCCAACTGCGTCACGATCGATTGAATCGCGTCGAGGTGCGTTAAAGGCTTGAGGATGAAGTAGATTGGCACGCCCGCTAAAGACAAGCCGGGTGCTTTATCACTGTATGCGTGTTGATCGAAGAGCGCGTAGTCGCCCGTGTTGTGAATGTACTCATCGATCGATAGTGTGCCGCGTTCGACCATGGCGGCGGTGAGATCGAAGCGCGTGTTCTGGTTCCAATCGACCCAGCGCGGGAAGATGTAAAGATAGGGAATCAACAGACCAATGAAGATGATCCATTGCGGCTTAGGCTTCTGCATGTCTGTTTAGGATAGTCCTTAAGAAAAAATTAATGCGTAAAACGAATCGCTTCGCTTTACGCATCATTTCACTTCTCACGCTTCACTCGTCACTCATTATTTCTTTCGTCCAAACTTTTGCTCCAGCAGTTCCAACAGCGTGGGCTGGCCGATCTCTTGCAGCTCATAGCGCACGCGCTGGCTGGGCCGATTGATCTCGACGACGCGGCGGAGATCGATCGGGGTAGCCACTAAAACCAAATCGCACGGCGTGTTGTTGATCGTTTCGCCCAGTTCCTTCATCTGCTCCGGGCCATAACCCATCGCCGGCAATACTGCGCCGGTCGTTGGATATTTTTTGTATGTGTCAATGATCGTTCCAACTGCGTAAGGCCGCGGATCGATAATTTCGGCGGCACCGAAGCGGCGCGCGGCGACAACGCCCGCGCCGTACGCCATCTCGCCATGCGTTAGTGTGGGGCCGTCCTCGATCACGAGCACGCTCTTGCCCTTGATCGCGGCCGGGTCGTCGACGAAAATCGGCGAGGCGGCTTCGACGATGGTGGCTGCCGGATTGACTTTCATGATGTTGGCGCGAACTTTGGAGATGTGGTCCAAATCGGCGGTGTCGATCTTGTTGATGACGACCACGTTCGCCATGCGTAGATTCGCTTCGCCGGGATGATAGGTCAGTTCATGGCCCGGTCGATGCGGATCGGCGACGACGATATGCAGATCGCTCTTATAGAAGGATAAGTCGTTGTTGCCACCGTCCCACACGACAATGTCGGCTTCCTGTTCCGCTTGCCGCAGAATCTTTTCGTAATCGACGCCGGCGTAGATTACCACACCACGATCGATGTGCGGCTCGTACTCTTCGCGTTCCTCGATGGTGCATTCGAACTCGTCGAGATCGTCGTAATCGGCGAAGCGTTGCACCATTTGCCTTACCAAGTTGCCGTACGGCATAGGATGTCGAATCGCCACAACTTTGTAGCCTAAGTCTTTGAGCGCCTGCGTCACCCGTCGAGTGGTTTGGCTCTTGCCCGATCCAGTGCGCACTGCGCAGATCGAGACAATGGGCTTGGACGATTTGATCTGAGTGTATTTGGGACCCATCAAGCGAAAGTCAGCGCCGGCCGCTAGCACCTGTGATGCTTTGTGCATCACATATTCATGGCCGACATCCGAATAAGCGAAGATGACTTGATCAACATCATGCTGGGCGATCAAATTGGTCAATTCGGATTCAGGATGGATCGGTATGCCTGTGGGGTATAGCTTGCCCGCCAACTCCGGCGGATACTGGCGGCCGTCGATGTTGGGAATCTGTGTCGCGGTAAAGGCCACGACTTCATAGGCGTCGTTATCGCGGAAGTAGGTGTTGAAGTTGTGAAAGTCGCGCCCCGCTGCGCCCATGATCAATACTTTGGTTTTCGTCACTGATAGCTCCTTGAAAAAATCTTGAAATGTGGCCCAGAGGTGCAATTGTCCGAGGTGTTATCAAGCTGAAGCTAAACGCGCCAAAAAGACGCTGAGAAAATACAACACGATGAGCGGCGCCATAACCAGCAGCATATTGAACGGATCGACCGTGGGTGTAATTATCGCGGCGACAACGGCAATAATGACAATCGCGAAACGCCAGCCCTTCAGTAACTTGCGCCACGTGACGACGTGCAGCTTCGCC
Source organism: Anaerolineae bacterium (assembly GCA_041497495.1). Lineage (GTDB taxonomy): Bacteria > Chloroflexota > Anaerolineae > Fen-1058 > Fen-1058 > JBGQGR01. The sequence continues at coordinate 4,183 of JBGQGR010000130.1, forward strand.
AAAAAGAAAATAATCAACGGCGTCTCAAAGCTCACGCCGATCCAAAAGAGCAGTGAAGTCACAAATGGAATGTAAGCATCGGCGCGCCAGTCGGATCGGAAAATTTCCGATTCGAAATTCGCCAGAAAGCCGATCGCGGCGGGTAACATCAACCCCCAGGCGAAGGCTGCGCCGAGCAAGAATAAAAGCGTGGCACCCGGCACAACCAACCTTGCATAACGTTTCTCAGTGGATTTCAAACCCGGCGCCAAGAACGACCATAGCTGGTAGACAAATACCGGCATTGCTAACACTGCACCGGCCATGATTGCTACTCGAAAATAAATGGACACGTTTTCGGTCGGATCGATTGTCTGCAGCACACTGCCATAAGGCGCGATCAAGAATTGCAAAATCTGCGGGGTGAAGATGGCGCAGACAATCGTGGTCACTAACAACGCCACGAAGGACTTGATCAAGCGATTGCGCAGCTCGACCAGATGCTGCATGAACGGCATTCGGCTTTCGAGGCTCATGTTTGGGGCGGTGCCCCCATATCAATGATATCGGTTTCGCTTGGCGGGGTCGACTCAGGTGTAGACCGTGTCGAGGTGCTGGCAGGGTTTCTGGGCGCGGGAGACTGATCGCTGGGCAGCAGGATATCTTTTGTCACGCGTGTCAAGTCCTTTTGCAGGCCAAGAACTTCGCGCCGCAAAGCTGCTAGATCATCGGCGATATTAATTTTCTCGCCCGATTCGGTCGTGAGCTGCTGTAGTGATTCTCGAATTTGTCGGATGGCTTTGCCGGCACTGCGGGCTACCTCTGGAATTCTTTCCGGCCCTAACACGATGAATGCAATGGCGGCGACCAGCAATAATTCAAAAGGACCAATGCCAAATACTTCCATGTTAATGCTTCTTGACAGTCTCGATCGGTCCGGCCAGCGAACCCAGCACGCCGTTGATAAAGCGCGGTGCGCTGTCTGCGCCATACGCCTTGGCCAGTTCGATCGCTTCGTTGATGGCAACTTTGAGCGGCGTGATGCGTGCGATCTCAAATTCAAAGATGGCGATGCGCAGCAAATTCCGATCGATCACGGCCATCTGTTCGATCGGCCATTCCGGCGCATAGTGCTGAATCATGTTGTCCAACTGCTCGCGATGCTGCCAGACGCCCGCGACCAATTGCTGCGCAAATGCCTCGCCGTCTGGTGTCAGTGTTTCTTCCGCAAGGCGTTGACTGATCACCGTGCCGGGCAGGTGAGTGGTGGTATCTAATTCGTAAAGTGCTTTCAGTGCTGCGCTGCGCGCGCGTCGTCTGGATTTCATGCTGATGCGCTGCTGAACGAGGTCAAGGCGCTAACTCTATTCCGGCTTGGGGCTGACGTAGGCTACATCCTGAACGTGGACATTGACCGATTCCACATCCATGCCGACAATATCCTTGATCGATCGCGCGACGTTGTGTTGAATTTGCTGGCCGACTTCGAACATGTTGACCTCGGGCTTGACGACGATGAAGATATCGGCTTTTACCTGGCCGTCTGTAATCTCGATCGCCACGCCTTCGTTAGCGCGCAGTAGTTTGCCACTTGCGCCCAGCCGCGCCACACCTTCGACGTTCAACGTCGTCAAACGCGCGATGGTGTTCAATACATTGGGGGCAATCGTAATGGTGCCGTGTGATTCTTCGTCAGTCATAGTGGTTTCTCCTGACCGCAGACAGCTGACCACGGACTATAGTTGATCGCTGTTCATCAAGAATAAACCGCGGTCTTCGGTCTGTGGTCTTTATTGCATGACCATTCCACCATCGACGCTTAACACATGGCCGGTGATGTAGGCTGCTTCATCGGAAGCGAGAAAAGCCACCGCGTAGGCCACATCTTCGACATTACCTAAGCGACCTAACGGTGTGAGGTTCAGCATCCCATCGATCAAATCTTTCGGCAGTGTCGCAGTCAGATCCGTTAACACATAACCTGGCGCGACTGCATTCACGGTGATGTTGCGCGGTCCGACTTCTTTGGCAAGCGATTTCGTGAAGCCGATCAAACCCGCTTTTGATGCCGAATAGTTGGTTTGTCCACCATTGCCGGCCAGACCGGCGACCGAGGTCATGCTAATGATCCGACCGTACTTCTGCCGCATCATCGGTCTGAGCGCGGCCTTACTGCAATTATACGCGCTCTTGAGATTTGTGCTGATGACTAAGTCCCAGTCGCTTTCAGGCATCATCGCTAACAGCATATCGCGCGTGAGACCGGCATTGTTAACGAGAATATCCAATCGGCCGCCGAATTCCGTCGCGGCTTTGATCAATTTTTGTGCGTCTTCAAAGTGGCTCACATCGGCCTGCACGGCGATCGCCTCGCTGCCGCCTTGCTTGATCAAATTGACGACCTCATTCGCCGCGTCGACATTGCTGTTGTAGTTGACCACAACTTTCGCGCCGCGCTTCGCTAACTCTAGCGCTACGCCTCGACCGAGTCCGCGCGATCCGCCGGTCACGACTGCGATTTTGTTTTCAAGTGCCATAATCACGCTCCTTATCTCGCGACAAAGGCCAAACGACGAATAACCAACTACGGTCCGTCATTGATCATTCGTCGTTGGTCAGCATCATTTTTCTAATAAGAGTTGAACGCCTGTCGGATCGCCGACGCTCATCGAAGTTAGAGTTGGATCGATGCGGCGCACCAGTCCGGCCAACACATCTTTGGGCCCAACTTCGATGCAGGTCGTCACACCGTGCTGGGCCAGATACTGGATCGATTCGGTCCAGCGCACGGGCGAAGTCAATTGTGCTTCGAGTTCGTCGCGCACATCTTCCGGATCGAGTGGCCGGGCATACACATTGCCGATCGCGGGTGTACTCATCGATCCGAACTGTGTCGCATCGAGTGTTTGGCGAAACGACCGGGCGGCGGGCCGCATCAATTGCGAATGCGCGGCAATGCTCACCGCCAATTTGATCGCGCGTTTCGCGCCGCGCGCTTTCGCTAATTCCATGGCTTTGTCTAAAGCAGCCACATCGCCGCTGATCACGATCTGCCCCGGACTGTTATCGTTAGCCACTTGAACGGGTTGACCCGTTGCCGTGCTGGCTTCTTTACAAATTTCATCCAATACATCGCGTCCAAGGTTGAGGATGGCGGCCATCGCGCCGGGATGCGCTGAACCTGCTTCTTTCATCACTCGGCCGCGCTCTCGAACTAATCGAACCGCAGCTTCAAATGAAAGCGATCCGGCTGCGACTAGTGCGCTGAATTCGCCAAGACTGTGGCCGGCAACAAA
>JBGQGR010000131.1:0-7449 GCA_041497495.1 Anaerolineae bacterium
ACCACGCCGAAACTTGATCAGCTAACTTCTGAATCGGCGCTTTTGATCCCTGCGCTTGCTCGACCAACTTCACAATCTGGGCGAGGACGGTGTTCTTGCCAACTTGTGTCGCTTCAAATTTGAGCCGGCCCTGTTTATTGATCGTTGCACCGACAACTTTGTCGCCAACACTCTTGCCGACTGGCATACTCTCGCCTGTGATCATCGACTCATCGACATTTGAGCGGCCTTCAATCACCAGGCCATCGACCGGAATCTTTTCGCCCGGTCGAACGATCACCGTATCGCCCACGCGCACATCATCGATCGACACTTCTTGCTCAACGTTATCGCGCACGATGCGCGCGGTCTTGGCGCGCAGGCCCATCAACTTTTTCAACGCCTCGCTCGTGCGGCCCTTGGCTTTGGCTTCGAGATATTTGCCGAGCACAATCAGCGTGATGATCACCGCGGCAGTTTCAAAATAAATGTGACCTGCATACAGATTCAGCAACACTCCCAGACTGTAGAAGTAAGCCACGCTCGAGCCCATCACTACGAGCACATCCATGTTGGCCGCGCGATTTTTCAGCGCTTTCCACGCACCCACATAGAAATCGCGCCCGACGAAGAACTGCACCGGCGTTGCGAGTGCGAGGAACAACCAACCCAAGCCGCTCCACATGAAGACCGGTTCTAGGAACGCTGGCAGTGTAATCATGTTTGCCGCCGAGGCATCCATGAGCATCGCTAACACAAACAAGGGAACAGTGAACATCAAGCCGCCGATCAATCGGCGGCGCTGATGCGCGAACTCAGCCTCACGCGCGATCGCTTCGGCGTCTTCGCTCGAGGCGCCTTCGGCGACAATCGCTTTAAAACCAATCGCTTCAATCGCGCGGCGTAGATCGCCCTGCCCGACCATCGTCGGCAGATATTCAATCGAGGCTTTCTCGGTCGCGAAAGATACATTCGCTTTCAACACACCCTCGATCTTGCTGACCGCGTCCTGCACACGCCGCGCATCGGCATCGTCATGCAAGCCCTGGATCGGCAGATCGACATCGGCGGCGGCAATGCCATAGCCAATGTCGTAGATGCGATGGATGATCTGATCGGTCGTCAAGACATTCGGATCGAAGTTCCACGTGCCGCGCTCGCTGGCGAGATTCACCGTGGCCGATTCGATGCCCGGCAGTTTCTTCGTCACCCGCTCGATCGTGCTGACGCAATTCGCGCAGGTCATACCGGTAATGGGAATAGTTACTTGTTTAGTGGTCATTGTGGGTTAGTGAAAAGTGATGCGTAATGCATGGTGTGTAATTACGGAGCACGTAGACGCATTTGTCATTGTTTATTAAATTTTCTGCGCCATCTCAAACACATCAACGATCTCGCCGATGACCCGCTCGCGCTCTTTCTTGCTGTCGCCGCGCACCGCTTCGATCACGCAAGTATTGAGGTGGTTCTCAAGGATCAAGTCGTTGACCTTGTTAAGCGCGGCCTGCACCGCCTGCACCTGCTTGATCACGTCGATGCAGTACGCATCCTCGACAATCATCCGCTCGATGCCGTTGACGTGCCCCGAGATACTCTTGAGTCGTTTGACAACTGCGTCTTGATGTTCAGTGTTCATCGTTATCCCCCTCCCCCCCGGTGGGGGGTTGATGGTTAAAGTATATCATCCCGCAGTTCGTTTGTCAACGTGAGGAATGTCATAAATAAAGGGTGAAGAGTGAAGGCGGAAGGTTGAAGAGTGATTAGTAACGAGTGACGAGTGAAAAACTCCTCTTGTCATCGTTTCATCTTGTCTTTTTCGCGGGTGATTTTCGTTTGGCACTTTTCCTAGCCGGATACAGGTTCCGCAAGAACTTAAATGACACCGGATCGATCTTCGCCTGCCCCAGCGGCCAACGGTCTTCCAGATTCTCGGTGCTGATCAACGCCTCGACCGCAGAGCGCGTCGCTTCATCATATTCGCCGCTCAGCGGGCCTGAGTAATGTTTACTCGCTTTAGCGATGCGCTGCAATTCACGCACAGTGGATCGATCCATCGGGAGCAGCTCAGACTCAGCGGGTTTGCCGAAATACAAATGATGCAATTGCAGAATCTCGGTCAGGCGTTCGATCGGCTGTGGATCGTCATCGACGCGCAGATCGATATAGCGATCGTTGAAGCCGGCGTAACCGCCCTGCTCACGCACGACCAGCACTGCCGCCGCTTGCTGTCCGCGTCGATCGCCGCCCGCTTTTTGTCCGGCCGCGAGAGCTGCCACTAACCGATCGGCTAATTCACCTTTCGCTTTTTCAAAGCCCTTCGCAATCGCACTGACCGTCGCTTCACCGACGAGGATGTTGCCTTGCACCGCGTAACCCTCACCGATCAAACCACCAGCCCACTCCATACACTGTTTGCCGGTGAATGTTGCGGTTTGTCCAGAGCGATCAACTAAACCTACTTGCCGATGCTCACGCCCTTCATCTTCGGCCAACAATCGATCGAGCGACTCTGGTGCGCTGAGTCCGGATGCCATCAACGCCAAACCGCGTGGGCCAAAAGTTGTGTTCGCGTACGACTGCGTCGCGACTGCGCCGACGTTCGCCTGCGCCCACGGCACGACGGCACCGACCGCCAGAAATTTACTTTGCGTGGCCACGCCCCATTCTTTTTTGATCGGATCAAATGCCACGATTGAGAATGTCATGCGTCTCCTTATTCATTGATCAGTGTTAATGGTTCACGGCCACTATGGTATCATTGCCGCATGAAATTCAAATTGAGTTTCCTGATCGCCTGCGCGATCTTTCTGGCTGCTTGCGGGCCCGGCCGTGAGCCGGATCAAATTTCGATCACCTTGATCGCCGATAACGAGACACGCCCGCTGGTGATGCCCCACGAGCAAACCGTGCGCGATGTGTTGAAAGCGCAGAGCATCACCCTCGGTGAACTCGATCGGGTCCGGCCGCCCGAAACGACGCCGCTGCAAGGCGGCATGTCGATCACGGTGACGCGCATTGTACAACAAACTCAGATTGTTACTCAAGCAGTTCCATTCACGACCCAGATCATTCCAGATACGGCGCTACCTTCCGGGCAGCGACAAATCCAACAAGCCGGACACAATGGCACGCTGCAGATCACTTATCGCGCCACCTACGAAGATGGACAAATCACCAGCCGTGACGAGATCGATCGACAGACGATCGATCTACCGACCGCCGAGATCGCGCGTGTGGGCTTGCAGGATTTCAGCACCACAACTTTCTCGGGTACGCTAGCCTATCTTTCCAGTCACAATGCGTTTGTGCTGCGTGCGCTCTCGACCAATAAACGACCGCTCACCACGCAGGGCGATCTCGACGGCCGCGTGTTTGCTTTATCGCCCGATGGACGTTGGCTGCTTTACTCACGCGCTGTAACAACCACCCTCAACTCACTATGGCTCGTCGATACGATGTTGGCCAAACCCGAAGCGCGGTCACTAAAAATCAACGGCGTATTATGGGCTAACTTCTCGCCCGATGGCAAATCGATCGCTTTCACGCGTGCGGAGGCCGTGCCCGGCGAACCCGGCTGGCGTGCTTACAATGATCTCAGTGTTGCTGCATTTAACACTGGACAAATGGGCAGCGCTAAGACGATCGTGCCACAGTCATCCACCGCGCAGTACAGCTGGTGGGGCACGACCTATACGTGGTCGCCGGACAGCAAATGGATCGCCTACGCCAACACCGAATCGATCGGCGTGATCAGCATCAGCGCGCGTTTGACCAATACTATTGAGATCGGGCGCTTTGCAGCCTACAACACCCGATCGACCTGGGCGTGGACGCCGATCGTTTCGTGGTCGCCTGATAGTCGTTTCATCGTCGCGGCCATTCACGCGCCATCACCAACAAGTGATCCTAATGAAGACTCACCCGCGTTCGATGTGAATGCCATCGCCGCGGACGGCAGTTTCAATATGCGCTTGATCAACGCGGCCGGCATGTGGAGCGCGCCACGCTGGACATCGAGCAGCTTGGCCGCGAGCAAAATTGTTTTCGGCGTCTCCGACACGCCTTTTGCCAGCGATGTCAGCCGTTATCGATTGTTTGTAATGGATCGCGATGGCAGCAATCACACGCTGCTCTTTCCCGCTGCAGACTCCATCGGGTTGGATGGCTTGCCCGATTACGATCTCGCGCCCGATAATCGCAGTCTGATCGTGTCATATCAAGGCGATTTGTATATTGTCGACATTGCCAGTACGAATATCATTTCGCGCCGCATCACCGCCGAAGGAACCGCCTCGCATCCAAGATGGGCAAAATAGTCGAATAGTCTTGTAGTCATGTCGTCGCGTTGTCAATCGATAGTTATTCACTCGTCACTCATCATGCACCAACGCCGCCATCTCATTTATACTCTCCTATCAATAGCCAGCCTCGCCATCGTCATCGGGATCGCGATCGGCTTGACGAGCGATTACGCCCACCGCACCCGCGGCATCTTCTACGGCTTTCCCGATCCGACGAATTCACCACCGGCCTTGATCGATAGAGGGTTGAGTGTCAACGTCGCGCTAGAACAATATGATGACGCTCAACTTGCTGAGAATATCAAGCAGATCAAGGACACGGGCTTCACTTGGCTTCGACAAACTTTTCCGTGGTCGCAGATCGAAGCGACCCAAGGACGATTTGACTGGAATAAATGGGATCGCATTGTTGACGCCGCGCAGGGTCTGCACATCATCGCCGTCTTAGATACCTCGCCGTCTTGGGCTAGCACATCCAACTTCTATCCTCCAACTTCAAATTCCGATTTTGCTTACTTTGCCAAATCCTTCGCGCAACGCTATCGCGATCGCATCGACTACTTTCAAATTTGGGACGAGCCCAATCTTGGCGCTCGATGGAATGGCGAAGTGAATCCAGTTGCATACGCGGAGATGCTGCGTCAGGCGCGCGATGCGATCAAGCAAATCGATCCCACATCAATGATCATTCTGGCCGGGCTGGCACCAACGATCGAGACCAGCAGCGCCAATATGGCCGATTGGTTGTACCTGCGTCGATTGTATGAGGCCGGTGCAGGCAATTTATTTGATGTGGCTTCCGGTAAACCATACGGATTTGGTTCCGCGCCGGATGAGCATACAATCGATCCGAACGTGTTGAACTTTCAACATATCGTGTTGATGCGCGAAGAGCTGGTCGCGCATGGCGATGCAAGTAAACCGATCTGGGCAAGTCACTTCGGCTGGAATGTGGCTGATAATTCAATTTGGGGCAAGGTATCTGATCAACAGCAGATCGATTACACCCAACGCGCGATCAGCTATGCCCGATCAAATTGGCCGTGGCTCGGCGTGATGTCGATCGAGAATTGGGAACCGGTCACGGCCAAAGATGATCCGCACTGGGGTTTTTCGATCAAAGGCAAAAACCTCCCGGAGGTTTTGAAACCTCCGGGAGGATCAGGGTTCTATCCCGCCGCAATTCAAGATCGACCGGGCGATGCAACATATCAACCCAATCCTGCCGCAGCCTTCACCGGCAACTGGCGCTTTAGCGAACTCGGCGCAGACTGGAGCGCGACGGGCGATTCAGTTTCATTCCAATTCAGCGGCACAGCCTTAGCGTTGCGTGTGCGCCGCGCCGCCGACCGCGCGAACCTGTACATCACGATAGACGGATTACCGGCGAATGCACTGCCACAGGATGAGCGAGGCGCCTATCTGCAACTCATTCCACCCGACCCAGCTGCTCCAGATGTCAGAACAATTCCAGTTGCGACAGGACTAAGCAACACGGTGCATACCATTGTGATCGAAGCCGAGCGCGGCTGGAATCAATGGTCGCTGATCGGTTGGAGTGTGGGACAAGCAGAAGATCGCGCTTCATTAAATATCAGTTACGTGCTGCTAGCGGCTAGCGGCTTGCTGCTGGCATTTGGCTCAATTCGCAACAGTAGAAAAGTTCAATGGGGAACTGTGGGACGAGTAGCCGCGTCGGGCTTTGCCAAGCTGAGCAGCGGCAAACAGATCGCGGCGACTTTGATCACATCATTGATCCTCTATGCGTCGGCTTGGATGACCTGGGGCGTCGATCTATCGATCGCCTATCGACGTTCAGGCGAGGCGGCCAATATCATCGCCACCCTCGCCGCCGTGATAATCTTCTATGTGTCACCGTGGTTGATCCTAACGGTCATCAGCGGCTTGATCCTGTTGATCTTAATCATCCTCCGCCTCGATCTCGGCCTCGCCCTCATAGCGTTGTTTGCGCCGTTCTTCTTTCTGCCGAAGCAGTTGTTTTACTCCGCATTCTCGATGACGGAGTTGATTTTGATCATGTGTGTCATTGCCTACCTGTTGCGGGTTGTGTGGTCCGTTAGAATGTCACACGCCGCGCAACATGCACCACGCGCTACACATTATTCATTAATCATTACTCGTTACTCATTACGCTTTACTTCACTCGATTGGGGCATCGTCGCGTTGCTGGCCGTTTCCATCATCGCCACGCTCTTGGCCGATTACAAAGTCTTCGCCTTCCGCGAACTGCGCGTGATCATTCTGGAACCGATCGTGTATTACGCGCTCATTCGATCCGCTAAACTGGATCGACGCGCGGTGTGGCGCATCGTCGATGCGGTGATCTTGGCTGGAACGTTAGTCGCGATCATCGGCTTGATTCAGTATGTTTTCAACGTCAACATCATCACCGCCGAAGAAGGCACGGCGCGCTTGAGAAGCGTTTATGGATCGCCGAACAACGTCGGATTATTTTTGGGGCGCGTCTTTCCGCTCGGACTGGCCATCACTTTGTTAAGCACTGAAAAGCGGCGGCGTATTTTGTATGGTCTTGCGCTGATTCCGATCGCCGCCGCGATCGTCCTTAGTCAATCACGCGGCGCGATCTTCCTTGGCATCCCAGCATCAATCTTGGCAATTGGCATTCTCGCAGGCGGCAAATGGCTGTGGCGATCGTTCGGCGCGGTAGTTGTCGCCGGCCTCGCCTCAATTCCCCTGCTTAACTCGCCGCGCATTCAAGCACTATTCTATGGCGAAGGCGGCACATCTTTCTTCCGCGTATCCTTGTGGAAGAGCACGCTCGAAATGATCCGCGAGCATCCGTTGTTCGGCGTCGGCCCCGACAATTTTCTGTACGCGTATCGCGATCGATATTTGCGGCCCGAAGCGTGGCAGGAATCGGCGTTGTCGCATCCGCACAATTTTATTTTGGATTTCGCGGCACGGTTGGGCTTGATCGGATTGGGCGCGTTCGTCTGGATACAGATTTCGTTTTGGCGTGGTGCGTGGTTCGTTTTGCGTAAGACAAAATCATTAAGCATTATGAATTACGCATTATGCATTGGCCTAATGGCTTCGATGGTTGACTTTCTGGCGCACGGCTTGGTCGATGCATCGTTCTTCGTCGTCGATCTGGCATTCGTATTCATGTTGACGCTGGCGCTGGTGG
>JBGQGR010000132.1:0-7431 GCA_041497495.1 Anaerolineae bacterium
CTAGCTTCGATAATATCTACAACAGTGGCCTCGATCTTATATGCTGTCTTGCCATTCTTGGGGTTATTAATAGGTTTAGCTTTAAGTGGAAGTTCCATCGGAATTCTTTTAGGGATTACTCAAGCGTCTATTTTGAAAAGCAAGTGTATTGATTCTAGCCCATGGATACTCGCCAGTGCCGTGGGATGGATCACTGGAGCAATTATCGCAACTTTGTTTGCACGAATCTTTTCACGTTTAGATGTTGATGTGTTTCGCATCTTTATAGGTATAGGAATTGGACTTTCACTAGGGATTGGGCAATGGTTGATTCTAAGGCAACAATTTCGACAAGCGTTCTGGTGGATACCTGCAAACGTAATTGGGTGGACTATTTTCATGACTAATCTTGACGTCGGATTAGTCCTGCCGATATTTCCAGTAACTAGCTCAATGGATAGCCTTGTCGTTGGTGGGTTAATTGTCGGCGCTGTTACCGGCTTTACAATGATTTGGCTCTTGCGTCATCCCATCCAACAACTCGATCAATCAACATCATCCATGACATCTGTGTAGTCCGTGGTTAATTCAAGGAGAAGAAGAATGGCAACGACATCGAAGAAGAAAAAGGTTACACTGAAATGCGTCAACAGATAGGCGAATCAGTGCATCGAACGAATTTGAGTGAAAAACATCTGTGACCCAATATCACTTTCTCGACGACTCAGGCGATCCCGGATTGCGCCGTGCGGCGGGTTCATCCAGTTATTTCGCTCTAGCTTTAGTTCAGATGCCCGAGCGGATAGCGTTGAATCCCCTTGCGAAAATTCGCCAAGTCTTTTATTTGCCGCGCGAATTTGAGTTCAATTATCACAAAACGACAGCGGCTCATAAAGCCGCGTTCTTCGAGGCGATCCAGCCTATAGCCTTTCGAGTCCGCGCAGTCGTAGTAGATAAAGCGCACTTGGATAGGTGATTAGCTTTAATGACGGGACAAGATTTTATCATTGAGTTTGCATCAAGGTTGATTCAGAGAACGTCGGAATTGGATATTGGCGGCGATGTGCTGATCGTTGACGGCACTACGCAAGCGTTTCGCCGCCAGTTGCGGGTCCGGCTATCCCAAGAATCGCGTTTTTCTGGCCGAGCACGTCCATTTAGCAAAATTATCAGTGGTGATTCTCGACGTGAAGATGGGTTGCAATTAGCAGATATGATCGTCGGCGCAATTGCGCGGTATGTAGTTGCTGACGAAACAAGTTACTATCAGACCTTTGCACACAAGGTCGTTGATTTGTGGCGAGTGCCCGCAGGAAAATAAAACACCCCCGACTATCCTCTTGCGAGGAAAGCAGCCACACTTGGCTACCTTGTCATCGGGGGCGGGTAAACCAGACGGGCTGGTTTATTGTGCTTAAATTCTATACCGGATGAGGCTGTCTGTCAAACAACATCAATCAGTGTAATCCGTGTCATCCGTGGTTAATGAGGAGAAGAAGAATGGCAACGACATCGAAGAAGAAAAAGACTGCACCGAAAGCAAAAGCGGCACCGAAGAAAAAAGTTGCGACTAAAGCGAAGGCGAAAGTCACTAAGAAAGCCGCGCCGATCAAACGCGCGACAAAAAGGGCCGCATCTCCGGCATCGAAGAAGACCGTCAAGCGTGTGATCGAGAAATTGAAATCAACCAAACCGTTCACCCTGCCCATCGCCGACTTCGATCCGCACGCCCACGAACTCAAGTGGCTGAAACGCTGGGACGAGATCAATCTGTATAAGACCGATCTCGATCACGCTCAGCGGCCCTTCTACAATCTCATGGAATTTCCTTATCCATCGGGCGAAGGACTGCACGTCGGTCACTTCTATACTTACAGCGGCGCGGATACTTTCGGACGCTATCAACGCATGATCGGCAACGATGTCTTTCAACCGATGGGCTTCGATGCGTTCGGCATTCATGGCGAGAACTACGCACTGAAGATCGGTGAGAATCCGGCCATCGTCATGCCGCGCAACATGACGCGTTTCCGCGAAACACAAATCAAGCGCATGGGCGCGGCCTTCGATTGGACGCGCGAAATCGATACAACCAATCCGCGTTACTACAAATGGACGCAGTGGATTTTCATTCAACTCTTCAATGCCGGGCTGGCGTATCGCGCCACCTCGCTAGTCAACTGGTGTCCTAAAGATTTGACCGTGCTCGCCGACGAGCAAGTGATCGATGGCCAGTGCGAGCGCTGCGGCACCGAAGTCATCAAGCGCGAACTCGAGCAGTGGTTCTTCAGGATCACCAAGTATGCAGAGCGCCTGCTCGATCACTCCAAAGCGGATTTCACTGAAACGACTAAAACGCTGCAGCGCAACTGGATCGGTCGCAGCGCAGGCGCGCAGGTGACATTCAAGATCGCGCCGGAAAGTCTCCCTCCGCAAACGGGAGGAGATTTAGAGGGGGGATTGGAAATCTTCACCACGCGACCCGATACTTTGTGGGGCGCGACCTTCATGGTGCTCGCGCCGGAACATCCGTTAGTCGATCGGATCACCACGCCTGATCGAGCGGCCAAAGTCAAAGCGTATGTCAGCGCGACCGCGAAAGAGTCCGAGTTCGATCGAGCGGATACCGCGCGCGCCAAGACCGGTGTGTTCATCGGCGCGTATGCGATCAATCCAGTCAATCAAGAGCGCATTCCGATCTGGATCGCTGACTACGTCTTGATGACCTACGGCACGGGCGCGATCATGGCCGTGCCCGCGCACGATCAACGCGATTTTGAATTCGCGCGCAAGTTCGATCTGCCGATCAAGGTTGTCGTGCAGCCGATCGGTCAAGTGCTCGATCCCGCGACGATGATCGAAGCCTGGCCGCACGACGGCGTGATGATCAACTCCGGCCCGCTCGATGGGGTGCCCGCCGATCGATCGGTGGAGAAAACGATCGAGTGGCTGGAACAAAACGGCTTGGGCAAGCGATCGATCAATTATCGCTTGCGCGATTGGCTGATCTCGCGGCAGCGTTATTGGGGCCCGCCCATCCCGATGATCTTCTGCGACGTCCACGGCTGGCAACCCGTACCGGACGATCAACTGCCCGTACTTTTACCAATGACCAAAAACTTCAGGCCGACAGGCACGGGCAAATCGCCACTCGCTTCGATGCCGAAATTTGTGAAGACAACATGTCCAGTGTGCGGCAAACCCGCGCGGCGCGAAACGGATGTCAGCGATAACTTCCTCGATTCGGCATGGTATTTCCTGCGCTACCTCTCGACCGAGTTCGACGATCGCGCATGGGACACAGAGCGTGTGAAGAATTGGCTGCCCGTCACGCACTACATGGGCGGCATCGAACATTCGACGCTGCATCATTTGTATGCGCGCTTCATCTGGAAAGCGATGGTCGATCTCGGCCACCTGCCGCCCGAAGTCGGCGAAGAACCATTCAAGCAACTACGACTGCATGGCTGGATTCTGCGCGACGGCGCGAAGATGAGCAAGAGCCGCGGCAACGTGGTGAATCCCGATGAGTATGTGCGGCTCTACGGCGCGGATGTGGTGCGCGCGCAGATGTTGTTCGCGGGATCATATATCGAAGGCGGCGACTTCCGCGATTCGGCCATCAACGGCATCGTGCGGTTCTATCGAAGAGTATGGGATTGGATCGTTCAACCATCAACTGCGGTCGACGGTCTGTCGTCTGCGGTCGATGAGGACAAAGCGCGCCGCGCCGTGCACAAAGCGATCAAGAAACTGAACGAAGATTTTCCTGCGCTGGGTTTTAATACTGCCATCGCCGCGCTGATGGAGACTTTGAACACACTACGTGACTGCAAGTTGGCCCCGCAAGTTCACACCGAGGTTGCGCGTTTGTATGTATTGATCCTTGCGCCGCTTGCGCCATTCCTGGCTGAAGAATTGTGGGAACGGCTCGGCGGATCGTTCAGCGTGCATCAACAGTCGTGGCCGCAGTATGATCCGAAGTTGGTCATCGAGGCGATGATCACCATCGTCGTGCAGATCAACGGCAGGGTGCGCGATCGGATTGAAGTATTAGCGACTGCGAATGAAGAAGAAATCCAAGCGAAAGCGCTGGCGACCGAAGGCGCACATCGATTCATGGCAGGCAAGCCCGCGAAGAAGATCGTGTATGTGGCGGGCAAGCTAGTGAGTATTGTCGTTTAGCCGAACGAGCGACGCACTTCTGAAGTGCGTCGCTCGTTTTTTTGTATGGAGAAACACCGATGGTATAATGTGGTTGTCTACATCGGAGAACAACGTGAATCTCAAAACGATCCTCAACGAATTCAAGGTCGAAGCGCAAAAGCTTTATGGTGTGCGCTTGAAGAGTATCATCCTCTATGGTTCGTATGCGCGTGGTGAAGCGGGCGGCGAATCCGACATCGATGTGATGGTCGTTTTGAAAGGCGATGTTGTACCTGGCCGAGAAATCGATCGGATGATCGATGTAATTACCGATCTCAATTTGAAATATGGCACGTTGTTAGCAGTTGTGCCAATCTCCGAAAAAGAATATCTCGGCACCAATAGCCCCCTGTTATTGAATGTGCGGCGCGAAGGAACTCCGGCGTGAAAGAAGTCGAGTCGCTCGTCGCGCGATCGGAAAAGTATCTGCATAGCGCCAACGTGCTGATCAAAGAAGGGGATTACGAATCCTCCGTCTCACGCACTTATTACGCAATGTTTTACTGTGTTGAGGCTTTGCTGTTGACCAAGAACTTATCTGTATCCTCCCATAAAGGAATTAACTCACTTTTTGGCGAGCATTTCGTCAAAACAGGATTATTACCCAAAGACATGAGCCGCGATCGGAGATTCTTATTCACGGGCGCCGATTTGTCGACACATGTATTGAATACTTGAAGCAAAATCATCAACTATAAAAATCGTGGCAATTAGAATGTGATTAAAGGCCCGCAAGGCTGGGTGTTCCTTGAGGGCTTTTTTGTTGGATCGACACAGCCTTTCGTTTATAATATCACTTCGCCTGAACAACCGATGGGGTATGGAATCTTCATGATGAATTTATTGAAGCGCATGAATCGCAGGGTGCTTATTCTATGCATCGCTACCTTTATTTTAGCGACTGCGGTGTCATGGGGCGTGTTCAACGCGATGCCTCATCTGGAAGACGAGCAGGCGAATTTGTTTCAAGCCAAAGTCTTTGCCAGCGGCTATGTGACGGTGGCTGAACCGCCATTTGCGCCGCAGGCCTTCTCGATTCCATTCATCGTCAACAAAGATGGGCAGTTGTTCGGCAAATACACGCCGGGCTATCCACTGCTGTTAGCGATCGGCACATTGATCAATCAAGCGTGGCTGATCAATTCACTCGCGGCAATGCTGACTGTCCTGGGCGCATATTTGTTGGGTCGCGATCTGTTTGATCAAGGCACAGGTTTACTCGCCGCCGCACTCGGAGCGATCTCGCCGATGTTTGTGATGCTGAGTGGCACGCTGCTCGCGCATCCTTCGGCGATGGCCGCACTGATCTTTTTTGCATGGATGTTCGTGCGCGCCCGACGCAGCGACGAACCTAAACGACTGGCTTTCGCGATCGGGGCCGGGGCATCGATCGGGCTGGCGTTGATCATCCGGCCATGGACGGCGATCGGCATTGGGACACCGTTCGCACTGCTGGCGCTGATCGATCTGATCCGCAGCCGATTGAAGTTGCTGCGCGTTTTTGTTTTGATGGCGATTGTTTTTGCGCTGATCGCAGCGATCTATCCGCTGTTCAATTGGGCGGCGACCGGCTCGCCGACGACGAACACCTATCAATTGTATTGGCCGTATGATTCGATCGGCTTCGGGCCGCAAGTCGGACGCGGCGATGAAGGTCATACCTGGGAAAAGGCGAAGATCAATTTCGATTTGGATTGGCCGCAGTTCAACGAAGTGATATTCGGCTGGCCGGTCATCGGCGCATTCGGTTTGTCGTGGCTGCCGATCATTTTGGGTTTGGTGTGGCGGCCATTTGATAAACGCGCGTGGGCGCTGCTCATTCCACCGGCAATGTTGATCGCGGCGCATCTTTTATATTGGGCGCGCAGCGGCGGCTTGTACGGGCCGCGTTATTATTCAGAAGGTCTGCCGTTTTTGTGGATCGTCGCCGCGCACGGCTTGATTAAATTTGGATCGACTAAGTGGCCGCGTCGATTGATAAAAGTAGCGCTGCCGCTGTTGATCATGTGGTCGATCGTGTTCTCGATCGAAGCGCGGTTCCTGCAAGGTTTCAGTTTGTACGACCTCGATCGACACGACACGAACATCATCGCCTCGGCGGATATTCATCACGCGATCGTTTTCGTAGCGACGGGTTACTGGACGGATTACGCGAACTTGTCCTGGCTAAATCAACCGAACTTGAATTCTGGCGACATCATCTTCGCGCAAGATTCGGGATCAGTTGTCGACAATGTCATCGCGCAGCAGTATCCCGATCGAAATGTGTATTACTACGATCGGAAGCAGGACCCGCCGTTGGTAGCAGGCAGGTGACGGCATACCGAAGATGATTCGTGATTAAGCATGATCAGCCGCGGTCTTCGGTCCGTGGTCTACAGTCAATCTTTTTAGCCACTCCTCAATATCTTTCATCCCCTGCGGCGATATTTTGTGTCCGAACGGATACTCGTGATATTCCACTTTCGCGCCGATCGTTCGCAGTGTCGAGGCGGCCTTGCGCGCATACTCGATCGGCAGCCGCTCATCTTCGAGGCCGTGCAAGATCAAGTAACCGTTCTTTGGAAGTCCACTCACTTCAATATCAGGCGGTAACGGTTTGTCCGTACTCTCTGGCATGAAGCCTGCTAACGCGATCACGCCCACAATTTGATCGGGCATCGCCAGCGACAACGCATAACCCATCGCCGCACCTTGACTGAACCCCAGTAAGTAAACTTGATTGCGATCAACTTCATATGTTTTGATAGCCGCTTCACTAAATTTCTTCAACTTATCAATGGCTTGCCCGAACGTCGATTGATCCGGCTGGGGCAGCGGAGCCGGTCGGAGCCAGCTATAGCCTCCGCTCGCTTCTTCGGCATACGGTGCATTCGGTTCGATCCAGATCGGTGCGCGCGGGGCAATCACCGTCGCATGCTTGGGCAACGTACGCTCGAAGATCCACATCACGTTCTCATCGCCACCGAGTCCGTGGAGCATGATAATCAACGGCGCGTCGATCGATCCGCGCCGCACACGATAAATCAGGCCGGCGGCAGCGACGATCGGATCATTTGATTCGATCAATAGAGTGTGAGTCAGCATGGCGTGATTATAACGGAATGATGTACAATGTGAAGTGCCATGGGAGAGGCAATCGATCGCATGGAGAACTGGTATGAAGCTTGTAACGGATAGCGCTGTTGATCTGCCTGAAGAAATGTTCGGGCAATATGAGATTGAACGCATGCCGCTGTTGATCTC
>JBGQGR010000133.1:0-7413 GCA_041497495.1 Anaerolineae bacterium
CTTCAACACGGTCATTCCTGAATCGACCGGGTTTGGACAATTCCTCAAGGCGTTGTTCGGTTACACGGCCACACCCTCATTGACCGAATCGATCGGCTACATCGGTTACTTCGTCGTGACATACTTCGTGGCGCGCTGGATCGATCGGCGGCCGGTACCCAGCGTGACTTCTGCGTAATCCAAGTTGATGTCATTAAGCCTCGCAGTTTAGCAGCGAGGCTTTTTGTTTTTTAAAGCGCGGTCCCCGTCGACGTGATACAATTTAGCCAAGCGTGTTATCAAATAGCCAATCTTAGTGGTTAGGGAGATAGATGGACGTTTTCAAAGCGATGGTTGAGCGGCAATCGATCGGCCACGTCAAACCCGATCGGCTTCCGCGCGAACTGATCGAGAAAATTTTGGCGGCGGGTGTGCAGGCGCCTAATCATTATAAAGTTCGACCGTGGCAGTTTATCGTCTTAACGGGCAGTGCGCGCGAACGCTTGGGTGAGGTCATGGCGCAATCGCTGCACAAGCGCAATCCGCAAGCCACCGATGAAGCGCTGAGCAAAGAACGCCACAAGCCGCTGCGTGCCCCTGTGTTGATCGCGGTAGGTGTGCATCATCCCGGTTTGGAAAAAGTGCTCGACATTGAGAATGTTGTGGCAGTGTCTGCGGCGATTCAAAACATGCTGTTAGCTGTTCATGCGTTAGGTTTAGCGGGAATGATTCGCACCGGCGATCCGGCGACTGATCCGCAGGTTAAAGAATTTTTGGGGCTGTCGCTTGATCAACACCTACTCGGCTTTCTGTATATCGGTTATCCGATCGATGAGCACACACCGGTTGAGCGTCCGTCGTTCGAAGATCGAACGACGTGGCTGGAAGAGTAGCAGCGCCTTAACTCTCAACACAATAAAGAATAAGACTGAGTGACAACTATCTATTGAGACATGGACAGTTGTCACTCGTTTTTTGGCCCGCCGTGTTGTACCTTATTGCAAGTGAGTTGCAATAAGGAGATCCATGATCAATTTCGTTCAACAGGCCAAGCACTTGATTGCAAGCGATGGCGGACGGATGACTCAGCCGCGCCGCATCATTCTGGAAGTCATCTCTTCGAGTCACGAACATCTGACGGCTGAGGCCATTCTCGATCGAGCCCGGCGGCACGATCGGCGGATCAACCTCTCCACGGTTTATCGCACCCTCGCCTTTCTCAAAGCGCATGGACTGATCGAGCCGCGCTATTTCGATCAAGACAATCATCGCGAAGTCTTTGAACCCGCGCCTAGTGCCGAACATTATCATTTCACCTGCACACAGTGTGGCCAGGTGATCGAATTTCAATCGCGCCATATTCCGGCACTGCGGCGGCAGCTGCGCGACGAATTTGGTGCAGAAGTCGGCCACGCCTGCGTATGCTTGACCGGACTGTGCCCCGATTGCCGAACGGCACAACAACTCGATCGAAAAATTGAGATGTCCTAATGAGCATTGGCCTGGATGAATTAACCACGGGCAGTACTGCGGAAATTGTCGGGTTTGAACAACACGGATCAATTGCCGGCCGCTTGGCCGCGCTCGGTTTTGTACCCGGTATGGAAGTGTCGATGGTGCAGAATTTTGGCCACGGACCGCTGATCGTGTCGGTGATCAACACGCGGGTGGCGCTCGGACGGCGCGAAGCAACTTCAATCCGTATTCGAAGGACTGTATCTTGAGCAGTACATGTTGCGATCCCACCGCTGTAACGACGCTCGCTGAGGTCCACTCGGCAGATCGATTGACTATCACGCGCCTGCAGGTTGCATTAGCCGGACAACCCAATGTTGGCAAATCGACGGTCTTTAATGTGTTGACGGGTCTCAATCAACACGTTGGCAACTGGCCCGGCAAGACGATCGATCAGAAGATCGGCCTGCATCACCATGGCGACTTCACGCTGGATATTGTCGATCTACCCGGCACCTATAGTTTGACCGCCAACTCGCCCGAAGAATTGATCGCGCGCGAATATCTGCTGACGCAGCGGCCGGATGTCATCATTGCCATCGTCGACGCATCGATCTTGGAGCGCAGTTTGTATTTGGTGGCCGAACTTGTGCAATTGGGTTTGCCCGTCGTCGTCGGGCTCAATATGCTGGATGTGGCCAAACACAACGGCACGCAGATCGATACCGACCAGCTCTCGCATGCGCTGGACGTGCCAGTGATCGAATTAATTGCGGCGAAGAATATCGGTATCGATACGCTGATCGATTCCGCGGTCGATGCCGCTCAGCGCGCAGTTGCGCCCACTCATCTACCAACCCTGCGCCCCGATCTTGAAACGGCCTTGGCTCAATTCGAAGAATTGATTGCCAGTGTATTGCCGGCGGCTTATCCATTAACTTGGGCGGCGGAAAAATTACTGGAAGGCGATCCAGTTATCGCGAAAATCATCCGTCAAGAAATACAGGCAGCTGAGCGGCCAGCCCTTGAGGCGTTGCTGCATTCTCACCCGGGAGCCAACATCTCGATCGCCAGCGCGCGCTATGAGTGGATCGCGCAAGCGGTACGATCGGCCGTAACGCGCCAGCCTTCAACATCGATCACCTGGACGGCGCGGTTGGATCGCATCGTCACTCATCCGTTGTGGGGCTTGGGCGTGTTGGCGGCGATCCTCGCCGGATTATTCGGCCTCACTTATGCCATCGGTTCGCCGATCCAAGAATGGTTGGAGGCGAATGTGATCGGCGGACTGTCGAATGCGGCGAGTGCGTGGCTGATCACCGCGCCGGGCTGGCTGCGCGGCGTGATCGTCGATGGCGCGATCGGCGGAGCGGGAACAGTCTTGACCTTTGTGCCTATTCTCATGATTTTCTTCGCCGGGATGGCGCTGTTGGAAGACATCGGCTACATGGCGCGCGCAGCGTATTTGATGGACGGAATCATGCGGGCGATGGGACTGCATGGCAAATCATTTTTGCCGTTGTTTCTTGGTTTTGGTTGCAATGTGCCAGCGGTCATGGGCACGCGCGTAATCGAATCGGAAAAGGCGCGGCTGCTCTCCATCTTGATTGCGCCATTGGTGCCGTGCACCGCGCGCATGGCGGTGGTCGCGTTCATGACGCCGGCCTTCTTCGGGGCAAACGCGCCACTGGTCGCGTTTGGTTTGGTGATGCTGAATCTTATGGTGCTGGCTGTCGTCGGCGTGATTGTCAATCGAACGATCTTCAAGAGTGGACAATCGGCCTTCATCATGGAACTACCGCAGTATCACTGGCCCAAGACTCGATCGATCGCGCTGATCGTCTGGCAGCGCACGATCGGTTTTATCAAGCACGCCGGCACGGCGATCTTGACCATGTCGCTGATCATCTGGGCATTGTCTTATTTTCCGAACGGGTAAGTTGAAACTTCGTGGCTGGGCGGCCTCGGTCGCGCGCTGTCGCCGATCGGCGGACTGATGGGACTGGATTGGAAGTTGTTGATCGCGCTGCTGGCTTCATTCATCGCCAAAGAAAATTCTATCGCGATCCTGGGTGTGTTGTTCAGTGCGGGCGGCAATCATACGCAATTGGCCGCGACGTTATCAACCGCCATCACGCCGATCGCGGCGCTGAGTTTCTTAGTCGTGTCGATGCTGTTCATTCCGTGCGCGTCGACCGTGGCCACGATTCGACATGAGACTCGATCGTGGAAATGGACACTGTTTACGATTAGCCTATTGGCCGTGGTGTCATTCAGCGTAGGCATCGCGGTTTATCAAGTCGCACGGCTGCTGATGTTGGGGTAAGCATGATCGAACAAGTGCTAACGATACTGAAGCGCGGCGGCACGGCCACCATCGATCAGCTAGCACGAGAGCTGGACACCACACCGGAATTGATCGCACAGCTGATCGAATACCTTGAGCGCTCCGGCGTGTTGAAGCAGCTGGCCAGCAATTGCCATATGGCTTGCCACGGATGCTATCTGGCGCGCGACTGTGACCAACTGAAGACGAGCCGCATTTGGCTGATCACCGGCTGAATTGACCAATCGCAGATTCGCTATTACAATCTTGCCAAGACTTCCGAAGCTGCTGAGACTTCGGAAGTCGATTGAAGGGAGACCGGTATGACAGACTATGCACCGCGCGGACTGTTCTACGAGGACATGGAAGTCGGCTTCAAAGTGGTGACGGCCGGCCGCACGATCAGCGAAGCGGACATTATGGCCTTCGCCGGAATCAGCGGCGATTGGAATGCGATCCACGTCGATGCCGAATATGCCAAGACGGCGGGTTTTGGCGAGCGCGTCGCGCACGGATTATTAGTGCTGTCGATCGCGTCTGGCTTGGCGATGCAGATGGGCTTTCTCGATCGAACTGTCGAAGCCTTCACCTCCATCGATTGGAAGTTCCGCGCCCCGACGAAGATCGGTGACACGATCCATGTTGAAGCGGAAGTGACCCAGAAGAAAGCGGTGCCCGGCGGTATGGGCGGTTTCGTGTCGTTCAATATCACTGTGAAGAATCAGCGTGATGAGACCGTTCAGCGCGGCAGTTGGATGATCGTGGTCAAGAGCAAGCCGAAAGAGTAGAAGTTGGAAGTTAGATCTTAGAGGCCGCTTGATCGATCGAGCGGCCTTTTATTTGATGTCACTGTTCCCTCTCCCACAAAGTGGGGGAGGGCCGAAGGTGCCGCCCGTTGTGTGCGGCATAGGGTGGGGTTTTAATGTCAGTCACGCAAGTGATGGATCATCTCTATCAAATCACCGTGCCGACGCCATTCAAAGTGGGACCGGTGAATTGCTATCTAGCGATCGGCGATCCCATCACGTTGATCGATACTGGCCCGCTGCATGCCGATACGCGTGCTGAACTCGATGCGGGCTTCAAGGAGATCGGCATCACCCGCAAAGATATTCGGCGGATTATTGTGACGCACGCACATTCCGATCATTACGGACTGGCCGCCGAAATTGTACGCGACTCGAAGGCGGAAGTGTGGACGCATCGCTACAACCGATCGACTTTAGAAGCGCATGAAGTCGATCGCCAGCGTCGATCCGAGTTCTATTGGCAGATCATGATCGAAGCGGGTGTGCCGGATGAAGAGCGCCAACGCTTGGCTGATAGCCGGCGCGGCGGCGAACGCTATGCGGAATCCGTTAAGATCGATCGAACGATCGATGAAGGTGATGAGATCGAGTTTGTAAATAAAAAATGGCGACTGTATCACGCGCCCGGTCACGCGGGCGGCTTAATCGTTTTGTTCGATCCTGATTCGCGAGTCTTGCTCTCTAACGATCATTTGCTGCGCGACATTAGCAGCAACCCTGTGGTTGAACCCGCGCCCGAGGGTGGGCCGCGCCCGCATCGCTTGGTGGAATACATTTATCACCTGCAGCGCATGGTCGAGTTGAAGCCGGTGGTGGCTTGGACAGGCCATGGCGATCCAATTCATGCTGTAGCCAGGTTGGTGAAACAGCGCCTCGCGTTTCACTCGCGTCGAGCCGAGAAGATCATCGATCTGTTGGGCGCAGAAGATCGATCGGCTTACGCATTGGCCGAGCCATTGTTTGGCCGCTTAAACGACATTGATTCGTTCCTGGCCTTATCGGAAACGATCGGGCATTTGGAGTGGTTGCAGGAGCAGGGGCACGTCACATCGCTCCAGCGGGGTGATGTGGTTTATTGGAAACAAGTGTGAGAGTGCGTCATTGCGAGTCCTTAGACTTCGCTCAGGATAAACTCCACGAAGCAATCTCTTTATCGATCGGATGAGATTGCTTCGTCACTGCGTTCCGCGCAATGACGGTTGCACCAAACAAAAAACTCCCCGGTGCTGAGCCGAGGAATTTTTATTTTGAGATGAAATCGATCAGCAGCTGATGCCGATCAGCCCGCCGAAGACGGATTTGAATGAGCCGCAGTCGATGAACGACCACGCGACCAGGCCGATCACGCCGACGATTACCAACAAGACCAAACAACCGAGGCCGATCAAGACGTAGCGACCGGTGTTACTCTTGGCCGGTTGCTGCATCATGGGCTGTTGGGGCGGCGGCGCATAAACCGGTTGCGGAGGTGGCGCATAGACCGGTTGCGGAGGTGGCGCATAGACCGGCTGTTGTGGCGCCGGAGCAGGCCGGGCCGGTGGTGGAGGCGGCGGCGCAAATGACGGCGCAGTGGACGGACCAACTCCCGTTGAGCCCGCGCCGAGACTGACGACCGTGGCGTCCGACATGGGATTTTGGATTTGAACGGCCAGCACAATCGTATCAGCGAAACCCAACATATCGCCATTGGACAGCAAGACCGGGCCGGTCACGCGGCGGCCATTGACGAACGTGCCGTTGGTGCTGCCCAGATCTTCGACGACGAACGAATTGCCTTGACGCGACAACCGCGCATGGTGGCGCGAGATTTGCGAGTCTTCAATCGCAATGTCGTTGCCCGCCTCGCGTCCGGCCGTGTAGACATCTTTCATCAATTCAAAAACTTGATTGGGCTTAGGCCCTTGTCGCATGACTAATGTTACTGAACCGCTGGCTGCCATCTCGCTGCCTCCTGATAATGAGTTTCTGGAACCGCCTGAATGCTGGCAGTATATTCAGATTTTGATTGGATGTCAAACCGATCGCTGAGCCGGAAAACCGATCGGGTTAGTGATTAACCTTGCGAGGGTTTCGATCCATAATTTGCTCTTCGCCCTTCAACCCTCGCAAGGTTTTACAGTTTTGCTCGATCGATCCACCCGCCCGTTCGATCTTACGGTTTGCCGCCCCTAGTGGGCTCAGGTGTTGGTGCAGGGCAAGCTTCAGGTGGCGGAAAAATGAATTCCGATTTGCTTACTGATTGTCCATCCGAGGATTTTACAGTCAGCGTTGTCGCTCGACCCTTGCAGGCCGGTGATGGTGGTCCTTCAAATTCCGATCCGCGTTCCTGCTGATCATCGAAGAAAAACTGATAGGGCGGTTTACCACCAGTGGGCACAAGCTTAAACATACCAAAATATTGATTTCGGTTATTCGGATCGAGTCGCCAGCCGATCATACTCCAGTCAAATGACAATGGGCCGATCACAGCCGCAGGCGGCAATGTCGCCAGCGGCACGCTCCCCGGTCCAGAACTGACCGGCTTCATGAAGATCGAGAAGGCAGTGGGCAGTGATGGATCAGAAGCCGCGGCAGGTGGGTTGCCAATACCGGGCGGGAAAGTCCCATCAAAGACCCAGCCGGGCTTCGCGACAGATACATGGCACGTGCCGGGTGTCAAGTTGATGAACTCTGCAATGCCGCTTGCATCGGTGACATGCGTTTGGAGTGGTCCGCAATCATTGATGCTGACGGTGACCCCGCTCAATAAGCCTTCACCTGGATCGTCGGCATCGCCATCGTGATTGAAGTCAGAATAAATTGCCACGTGCACTTGGCCGGTCGTTTGATAAATGAAGGATCGGA
>JBGQGR010000134.1:0-7396 GCA_041497495.1 Anaerolineae bacterium
CCACCCGATAAAATGTAAGCGTGAGGTTGAAGCGCGAGAACTTTTTCGGGCGCGGTATCCCACGCAAAAATTTCGCAGTACACCTGCGCCTCGCGCACCCGCCGCGCGATCAACTGCGTGTACTGTGATCCGTAATCGATAATGGCAATGGCTTCGCGCATTAACTCTCCATGAAAAATGAAACCAGATTCTTTAGCGGGAATCTGGTTTCACTTAATCCGCGAACACGATTTGGTCGTCGGTCATCGCCGTAATGCGCACTAACGCTTCAACGCGCAAGCCGGTCTGCTCCAACAATTCACGTCCGCCTTCAAAGGTTTTTTCAATGAGCGCACCGATGCCCACGACTTGCGCACCGGCCGCTTGGGCGAGCCGGACTAAGCCCATGATCGTTTGGCCGCTCGCCAGGAAGTCGTCGATGATCAACACGCGCTCACCTTTGCCTAAATATTCGGGTGACACCATCAGATCGACCATCACGCCTTTCGTGTGGGACGGTGCGGTGGTGAGAATGACCGTGTCTGGCATAGTGATCGGTTTTGTTTTACGGGCATAGACGATTGGGACTTGCAGCTCTAACCCGGTCAATAAGGCGGGCGCGATGCCGCTGATTTCGGCGGTCAGCACTTTGGTCGGATGGGCCGATAGAAAGCGGCTGGCAAACTCGATCGCGCAGCTATGCATCAACTGCGGATCGACTTGATGATTGATGAAGGAATCGACCTTGAGAATGCCGCGTCCTAAATTTTTGCCTTCGAGCTTAATTCGAAATTGCAGTGCGTTCATACGAGGCTCCAGTGGTGGGATACCGAATTTTACATCAGTCAGGTTGAATCTACAACGACCCTTGATTAGGATCGGCTGTCTGCGTTATAATGAAATCATGTTCGATTGACTTTCTGGAGAACCCCACGTGACCCTTGAACTCAACAAAGTCAGTCATCAAGTTGTTCAACTCGGCGAGCAAGCCGCGCAGCGCCAGCGCGATCTAGATCTTGTCGTACCGCAGGTGCAAAAGATTCTGCGCGAGCATGCCACCGATGCCGACCTGCGCGATCTCGCTCGACGCGCCGCGGAAACGCAAAAGTGGCGCGGCGCCATCCCTACTGCCGAACCACTCGATGCTGCGATTGATCCGCCCGCACACCCCGATCGATTGACGATCATCGCCGGAGATGGTTCGCAGATTTATCCCGATGCGCACGGCGCGGCGCTGTATTATTTGATCAACGTCGGTACGATCATCTTCAAACACGGTTCCGGCCTGGCCCCGATTGTTGCGACTGAGCCCAAAGTCTACGGCGACACCGAGGCAGTATATGAAGATGATGTCTTGGTGTCCGGCCCACTGATCAATGCACGGCGCAATCTCGCTGAACTTGCCAAGATTTCAGAACTAGCATTGAGTGAGATCAAGCATGATCAAATTGTCGCGCTGCTGGATGGTACATTGGCCTTGTGGGCGCGCGCTGAAACGATCTCCAAAGATCAACAGGATCAATTAGAGCGCGATTACATTCGCTGGCTCGATCGCTTGCGCGATGCGAAAGTAACCGTCGGCGCGTTTTTGTCTCGCCCGCGCAGCACGCTGGTGGCCGCCTTAGCCCGATTGGCTACCTTCGACGATCCAGAGAAAGCGTTGTCGAGCGTGAAGACCGATCGGACACCGCCGTTTAATGGACTGCGCGATGGATCGATCTTCGCGTCGATGTTGAAACCCGCGCAGCGATCCGCAGTGTTTGAAGTTGCGCCGGGCTGGAATACCACCTATCGACAAGCGGGGCATAGCATTCACTTCTTCTATCTAAATGTCGGCGATGCCCATCGATCCGAAATCGCGCGTGTCGAAGTGCCCGTGTGGATCGCCGAAGATCGATCGGCGCTGGGCTTGATCCATGCGGCGATTGTCGAACAATGTACAGTCTCGCGCGGTTATCCATATGTGTTGGCCCGCGCGCATGAGATCGCCGTCGTCACCAATGCCGAGCGCACCGAATTTGAAAACATGATCGCCACGCAGTTGATGCGATCGGGCGTTGAAGCGCGGCCATCTGAAAAGGCATTTCAGAAATCGTTGTTGGCTGGGAAACACAGATAATCTAATCCGTAATGCGGTAGTCAAGAATTACGCAACGCGCATTACGCAGTATGGAGTTGTCATGTCAGATCACTCTCTTCCCGTCGGTCGAGTTCTTAGTTCAAGCACTGCCAGTTTTTCGATTGGCACTAAAACCTTTGCGGCCGAAGTGCCGCGCTTTGGCGGCTTCGTCAAAGTCGACGCGCCGGATGGCAGTGAAGTCATTGGCTTGATTTACGATGTATTGATCGAAGACGATCCGTTTGTGCGGCAGATGATCGGCGCGGATGTGGACGATGTCTACATCGCTGATCAGCGGCAGAACCGCCAGGTCCCGATCGAGATCAGTGTGCTCGTGGTGGGTCACATCCGTGACGGCAAGCTGTATCAATTCCTGCCCGCCCAGCCGCCGATCTCGCTCGATCAAATTGTGACGTGCTCAAAGGATGAAGTGATCCGCTTCACCAATGACTTCACTTACTTCCGCACCGTGCTTGATGCGAAAGAGGCTCCCGCCGATGAACTCTTAGCTGCTTCATTGAGATCGGCCGCTGAGGCACGCGGATCGAGCGGGCGTGACTTTCTGGTGCGCGCCGGTCGAGAGTTGTCGCGCTTGTTGGCGTTCGATGCGGTGAGACTTGAGGGGTTGTTACGACGAATACGACCTTGATCAATGACAAATGAAAAATAAGCGAATGACAAATGATTGATGATAAGTGACGAGTGAAAAGTGAATGACCAATGGCTAAATCAAAATTAGAGATCAAAGAACTGAAATCGGAATTGGACGAGCATTTTGGCTCACGAGATTCTTCGCTTTCGGTTCAGAATGACACGAAACTGCTTGGCGTGGTTGTCGGCGGATCGTTGAGCAAAGGGCTCGAAGTCAAGATCGATCGCGATCAACCGATCGAAGAAACCGCCGTCGGCCGTTACGTCGTGATCGAAGGTCAGTCGCGCAAATTCTTCTCGATGATCACCGATGTCCAACTCGACGCGACCGATCCCAGGATGGCGAAAGTCGCGCCGGATATGTCAGATGACTTCATGCGCGACGTGATGATCGGCACGAGCACGTTTGGTTTGCTGCACGTCTCGCCGATGTTGATGTTGGAAGAAGGGGCGACTGAACCGAAGCCGGTAAAAACCGTTCCGGGACATTTTGCGCGCGTGGTCGAAGCGACGCCCGAAGATGTGAACATGATCTTCGGCGATGAAAAGACACCCGGCTACTTCTACGTCGGCGAGCCGCTGGATATGGAAGGCATCCGCATTTATCTCGATCTCAAGAAGTTCGTCGAACGATCGAGCGGCGTGTTTGGCAAGAGCGGCACAGGCAAAACATTTCTCACGCGCATGTTATTGGCCGGCATTATCAAGAGCGATGTTGCGGTTAGCCTCGTGTTTGATATGCACAACGAGTATGGCTGGAAGAGTCAGGATGAATCAAAGAGTGAAGTGAAGGGATTGCGGCAGTTGTTCCCGTCCGGCAAAGTCGCCGTCGTCACGCTCGATCCGGAAAGCAGCCAACGGCGCGGCAGCAAAGTCGATTTCACGGTGACCATCGGCTACGATCAGCTTGAACCGGAAGATGTCGAGATGCTGCAAGGTTTGATGGATCTGAGCGATGTGCAGGTCGGCGCGTTGTACGCGATTCGACGGCGCTTAGGGCGAAGTTGGATCGCGCGTTTGTTGAGCGACGAACGTCCACAAGAAATGCAGGACATGATCGATTCTGGGCAAATTCACGAAGGCACGCTCGGCGCAATTCAGCGCAAGTTAAGTATGTTCCAGCGTTTCGGTTTCTTGAAGCCTAGCGCCATGGACAATGTCGTCGACAAGTTGCTCGATCACATCAACAACGGCACGCATATCGTGTTGGAATTTGGTCGCTACGGCAGTTCGCTTGAGGCTTACATTCTCGTCGCGAATTATTTGACGCGGCGCATTCATCAAAAGTATGTTGAGCGCAAAGAAGCCGCGCAGGGTGGGGGGCGCGATGAACCGAAGCCGCTGGTGATCACGATCGAGGAAGCGCACAAGTTCCTCGATCCGGCGATTGCAGGCCAAACGATCTTCGGCACGATCGCACGTGAACTGCGGAAATACAATGTGACTTTGTTAATCGTCGATCAGCGGCCCAGCGGCATCGATCCGGAAGTGATGTCGCAGATCGGCACGCGAGTAACATGTCTGCTTGACGATGAATCTGATATCCGCGCAGTATTCTCCGGCGTAGCTGGTGGCGCTGAACTGCGCAATGTTTTAGCGCGGCTTGATACTCGACAGCAAGCGTTGATCCTCGGTCACGCTGTGCCGATGCCGGTGGTTATCCGCACGCGCGATACGCACACGCCGGAGTATTACGCTTCGCTGGGTTATTCCGATGGCGATGATCTGCAAAAGAAATTAGAGAAGAACAAGCGCGCGCTCGGTCGTGATGGCGGCGGGATTGGTTGACAGAACTTGGTCGGCGGCAGATACAAGCAAAAGGCGCAGTAATTATCAGTGCGCCCTCTGCTTATTTTCAATGACTCTGTTTTTTTAAGACTTACGCCGGCATTACCTCGCGGTAAGAATACAATGGAACTATGAGTGTACGCTTAGGCTGCAAGTGCCTCAAAACGGCTTGTTCCATCGCCTCAACGACTTTCAAGTCGAAATACTTCTCACCACATTGCTGACAAACTTCTGCTGGAACATCTTCAAAGACGAATAATTTTCCTTCCCCGCGATATTCATGCTGAGTTAATTCGTCTTTCAATTCTCCACCACAGAAACTGCATTGATTGATTTTCATTTAATATCTCCCGCTCTTGTTCGAACGTCGCGCCACTTGGGTGGTTTTGGCAAATAAACTGTAATCAATCTGGCGCGATCGTCTGCAATAATGGTCCAAACTGAATGAATGGCCCGGGTAGCTGTGGTAACACCCAATATTAAGCAACTATGCCCGCGCGGATCCTCCAGATAATCTTCCAGCAATTCGCCAGTTAACACACTTTCAATGATCTCGGCTGTTTCGATATGTTCCTCTTCGCGTTCACGCTCAGCATGGATGGAAATTTGAACCTATTTAGCGGCAACTCGCCGTTTGATCTCACTTAAAAAATCACCCATGCTGCACTCCGCTTATCTCTACAGTAAATGATTGTAGCGCATTGGCTGAATCTGGGCAAGCGATCTCCCCAACACCATATCAATTGATCCGCCACATGCCTTACCAAACGAATTCATGCCTATGAGAATTAAATGATACAAAGTCGCAATCTGATATTGATGCTCACGGCGGACACCAAGTCCGCCGTTTTCTTTTAGTGCATCTTGCCCGAAACAAAATCTTCATAAATCCTATTCCTCACATCTTCTTCACACTCTTCACACCGAATTGGTATTCAGCTCAACCCTCTCTATCAAAAGTCATGTGCGGCTCGACACATTTCTGGGTTGTAAACCGGATGTTAATTCTGAACTCATTCATTCCTCATCTGCAAAGTTTATCATTGCCCTATCGAATCAAGGAGAACATTATCATGAAAAGATTTCAAGCAATGATTGCCGCGACGATTACGACTGGATTGATTGTGCTGGGCATGATGGTGATTGGCGTTGAAGCGGCGGCTAATACGGACACGGCACCGGTCAGCAATAGTGCAGCGGCTGCCACGGTAGTGCCCACCGGCTCAACCACCAATCAAATACAGTCCCAGATCAATCAGCTGCAGAATCTGATCAAGCAATATCAAAGCCGAGAGCAGCAATATCAAACTGAGATCAGCAAGCTGTCACAGCAGTTGTCCGACTCAGGGACTCAAGTCAATCAGCTGCAAGATATTCTGACCCAGCTGCAGCAGCGCGGTGTCATCCAGATTACAGCGGATGGACAGATTCAGGTACGTGAGCGATAAACGGAAAAAGGAAGAGGTATTTCATGAACGCATTTCAACGTAAGTTACGCTGGCTGATTGTCACGGGCAGTGCCGTGAGCTTCTTGAGCGGTTGGGGTTTGTTAGCGCACGCTGGAAAACCTGTGACGACCACCACCAACGCTAATTCGGTGCAGTCACAAGCGGTGGTCATCCCGTCGCAGCTGCCCGCGATCGATTTCAATTCACTTGAGGCCAACACCGGCACGTCGAATTCCAGTCTGCAAGCCCTGCCTTCAATGCCGGCGATCACCTTCAGTCCACGACTGCGGACCGCAGGTTCATAATGGATTACTCAGAATTTCGAGCGATGAACAGCGCGATTGTGATGGCGGCCGAAGGTGAAGCGAACACACTGGCTCACGGTTTCGCGCAAGCCCGATCGTTTATCGAAGCCGGCGAGACCCGCTTCACACGCTTTTCTGAAACGAGCGAACTGGCCAAACTCAATCGATCGAGCGGCACCTGGTTCCAGGCCTCGCCTGAAATGTTCGATGTCGTCACGCAAGCGCGGGACTTTGCCGAGGAGACAGAAGGCCTTTTCGATCCGATGATTCTCGATGTGTTGGAGAGTGCCGGTTACGATAAGAGCATGGATGAGATTCGGGCACACGGCGTTTCAACTTCAACCCGATCGGCGATCCCGGCTCGATCGGACTTTCGTGAGATTCAACTTGATCTGGCCGCTCGATCGATTCGTCTGCCGATCGGTTCGCGGATCGATCTGGGCGGCATCGCCAAGGGCTGGATCGCGGAACAAGCCGCGCTGCGATTATCGGAATATGCCGAGGCGTGCGTGGTGAATGCCGGCGGTGATTTGTTCGCGATCGGTTCGCCGTCCGATCAGCCGAGTTGGCCGATCGGTTTGGAAGATCCACGCGCTGAGGCTCAAACTTTAGCCGTGTTGGGTGTGCAATCGGGCGCCGTGGCTACTTCATCGATCATGAAGCGGCGTTGGCAGCAAGGCGATCGAATTCAGCATCACTTGATCGATCCGCGTGTCGGCCAGCCGGCGAATACCGATTGGTTGAGTGTAACGGTGGCGGCACCGCATGCTGTGTTAGCCGAAGTGTTTGCGAAAGTGCTGTTGATTGTTGGCTCAAGCGATGCTGTGCGTCTCAGTGAGCGGCGGCCCGAAATTGGATTCATTGCGATCGATGCGGCCGGACAATTGTGGGGTTCAGTTCAATCGAGGGAGATGTTAAATGTCCACTCTGAATATGCGTAAGGACTCTCAAAAAGAATCTGCTTTTTGGAAAGTTTCATTCGTCGTGCTGATGGGTGTGATCGGTTTTCTGGCCGTCACGCTGATTGCGATGCTGTCGAACACCTCGCCGTTCTTGATGATCGATCAGACGATGGATAAGCTCTTCAAGATCGACACGGTGCAATC
>JBGQGR010000135.1:0-7372 GCA_041497495.1 Anaerolineae bacterium
CACTTCGGCGGCGGTGTTGCTCATCGCCGTAGTGCCCAGCGACTTGATCAACGCCATCACCGATCCGGCGTGGCACAAGCGCGTGCAGTGATCGATGTTGTTCGTGCGGAATAAGGTGCGATACATCTTCTGCAAAAGATAATTGTCTTCATTCGTCGCTTTGGCGCAGCAATAGACCGCCATCGCTTCCGATCCGTCGCGCCGATAAATCTCGACAAGCCGATCGGCGACATAGTCCAGCGCTTCATTCCAACTGACTTCGCGCCACTCGGATCGATCGAAGGCCTGCGTGCGGTGGCCGGGCGTCTGCGGCGCCTTGCGGATCAACGGCGTGGTCACGCGCTTGTTACTGTAAATATAATCGTAACCGAAGCGGCCTTTGACGCACAAATTGCCATGATTGACCGGACTATCGAACGGCGAAGTGACGCTAAAGATCGTCTCGTCCTTGATGTGCAATTCGAGGTTGCAACCCACGCCGCAGTATGGACAAGTGGTGGTAACGATTCTATCGGGTTTAAGCATATAAATCTCCCATTGAGAGATGGCATCCCCAGGCCGTTGCCCCGATGCGCTTATTTCTCTATCTCAATAAACTTCACCTCGTCCGATCCTAAATCGATCAAGCAGCCTGATCGGTTTTGATAGCGCGGCCCGCCCAACGCGCCGGGATCGATCACGCGCATTTTACCGATTTTTTCATCGCGGCGGCGCAGGTTGTGTCCGTGAAAAATATAATCGAACTCGCCGGATTTGATCCAACGCGTGACGATGCTCATGTCATCGCCATAACACATCGCAATGCGCTTGCCTTCGAGCGAGGTCGTGAATTCCGTCGGCAGCGACGCTTGCAGCCGCGCTTTTTGCAATGCCACTTCGATCGCTTGCCAGTTGGCTTCACGCTCACCACGAACGACGTACACTGGCCACGGCTTGAGCAGCTCAACCATCTCGGCCGAGCCGAGCCCACCGCACACGAACAACCAGCGTGCGCCGCCCACCAAGAACCGATCGAGCAGCAGCTTCATGCCTTCGCGATTGTTGTAGGTATCGGCCACAACGCCGATCTTCACGCCGGGCTTGGCCGAGCTCAGCACCTGCGTTTTCAAATCGAGTGGTGTATGCATCGAATTCTCGCTAAATTGTAATCAGTATAATCGCCGCCAACGTCGCGACGATCCCGATCGATTGTACACGTGTGATGCGCTCTTTCAAGATTAGCCACGCCAACCACACCGTCGATGCCGGATACAATGAAGACAGCACCGCGGCTACATCCAATCGACCGATCTGTCCAGCCAGTGCATAGAATGCATTGCCGAACGTATCCATCACGCCCGCCAACGCAATCAACGGCAAATGATTCTTGGCAGGTACCTTTAGTTGATTTTGGGTTGCCGCATAAATTGCGATCAAGCCCAGCGATCCACATCGAGCAGCGACGAGCGGCCATAAGATTCCAGTATCGCTCACTCGATTGATTAGCAACAAGAAAACTCCAAAACCCAAACCGGCTGCGATCGGGAGTTTGAGATCGCTTGTCTTGATCGCGCCGTCATCCGATCGAGAGATCAGCCACACCCCAATCAATGCCAAGCCGAAGCCGATCAGCTGAAGTGTCTTCGGCAACCCTTGCCAAAAGAAACCGAAGAACACTGGCACTGCGCCTGTCACCACGGCAGATATCGGCGCAGCTACACCCATTCGGCCGGAAGCGAGTGCGCGATACAAAGCCACTAAACCGATCGCGCCCGCCATGCCAGCGATCGCGCCCCACACCAGATGATCGATCACCGGAAATTTTTCCGCAAAAACCAGCGCCGAACAAAACAACAAGACGGCGCCGATAATTTGCGAAGTGACGATCACGCTGTAAACATTCGATCGCTTTGAAGCCAGCCCGCCGCTGAAATCGCCCGCGCCCCACGAGGCTGCCGACAGTAAGCCGAAGACGATCGGCGCCAGATCGGACGTCATGCCGAAAGTTCTTTGCCAAGACGGATTACTTCACGCACCAATACATCAAAATCTTCACGGCGCGTGCGATGATTCGTGTGCGCGACGCGAATCGCAAATTTGCCATTGAGCGTCGTGTACGTTGGGACGGCAATACCCTGCTCGTGCAACTCCATCATGATCGTTTCATTCAGCCGATTAAGTGCCGCATCATCGCCAGTCGGCGTCTTGAAACGGAAACAAACAATATTGAGTGAAGTCGGCGCGAGCAACTCCAGTTCGGGCGTCGCTTGAATCAATCGCGTCAGGTACTTGCATTGATCGACGTTCTGCTTAATGATGCGCCCGTACTTGGCAATCCCATGTTCTTTGATCGACAGCCACACTTTCAAAGCGCGAAAGCCGCGCGTCAACTGCGGGCCGTATTCGTTGAACCAATCCGATCCACTTGCCGCGCCGCGTTCGTAATGCGTCAGATATTCCGGCGTCAGTGAAAACGCGCGTCGATGCGCCTCTTTGTCGCGCACCAACACGCAGCCGACTTCGAACGGCATATACATCCACTTGTGCAGATCGAACGCGATCGAGTCGGCTCGCTCCATGCCTTTCACCAGCGGACGCAGATCGGGCGAGACGGCCGCCAACGCGCCGAACGCGCCATCGATGTGAAACCATATCTTTTCACGTTGAGCGGTGTCGGCCAGATCATTCAATGGATCGATCGCGCCAGTGTTGACCGTGCCCGCATTGCCGATTACGCAGAAGGGCTGAAAGCCGGAAGATCGATCGGCAGCGATCGATTTTTCCAACGCTTCTAGATCAATTTGGAATTGATCATTCGTTGGAATCAGCCGCAGCGCGTCGCGACCCAAGCCTAACAACTCAGCTGCTTTCTCGATCGAACTGTGCATCTCGACCGAGCCATACAACACCAATCGTTTTTGCGCAGCGGGCAGTCCGTGCTGACGAATATCGAAACCGGCCAGCGTATTGCGCGCGACGGTCAAGCCGACCAAGTTCGCCATCGATCCACCGCTCAACAACAAGCCACTTGCGCTCAGCGGAAAGCCGAGCATCGCTTTGCACCAATCGAGGACTTGCAACTCAACGTTGTTGGCGACATGATTGGCGCCGCCCAAATTCGGATTCATCGTCGCGGCCAGCATTTCGGCCAGCGCACCGAACGGCGTCCCGTTGCCCATCACCCAGCCCCAAAAACGTGGATGGATATTGCCGAGCGGATACGGCAGCACGTTCTCGACGAAATCTCGATAAGCCTCTTCGGGTTTTTGTGGATCGATCGGCAGCGGCTTCTTCAAATTTTCTTTAACCCGATCGGGCATCGGCTGCCAGGCCGGTCGATCGCCCACAGTCTGCAAATACGTCAACATGTCGTCGACCATGCGATGACCCAACGCGCGCATCGCAACCCAATCTTGCGGGTCAAGTGATTCTTCGGGCAATGCAGATAATTGATCCAAGTCTCTAACCCTTTCGCTTTCGTCGTCGTTGTGTTTGCGTCGCCGCCATAATTTCATCCGGCGTATTCCCCTGCTCCAATAAATATTCACGCTTCGATTTCAGCGCGCCGGTCGGACACACGCCCACGCATTGGCCGCAGAACACACACGTTGTCTCCGGCATCGGCTTATCAAAAAAAGTTCCGATCGATGTTTCGAAGCCACGGCCTTCAAAGTTGATCGCAAAAGCATACTGCGCATCTTCGGCGCAGACTTGCACGCAGCGCCAGCACAAAATACATTTCGAATAATCGCGGATGTACATCGGATTGTCGTCGATGACCGGATGCTCCCGTTTCTCGCCTTCAAATCGATTGAAGTCTGCGTGATATTCCGCCGCCATCGCTTGGATCTCCGGCGCATCCGATAGATCGACGGCCGAACCGAGCATCTCGATGATCGTGCGGCGCGATCGATCCACGCGCTCGGATCGCGTTTTCACTTTCATCCCATCAGTGGTCTGCACAATACAGCCCGGCTGCAATAGGCGCTGGCCCTCCACTTCGACGACACACACGCGGCACAGCGCGTTGGAAGTTGTATGGTCGTGATAACAAACCGTCGGCACGTCGAGGCCGATGCTTTTTGCTGCTTTATGGATCGTCGTGCCGCCTGGCACGGTTGCTGATTGTCCATCGATCATCAATGTTACAGGGTCACTCATAAAGCCGCCTCGTCAAACTATGTTAGCGTCCATCGTCTGCGTATCGATCTCTTCGAGTTCGATGCTTCGCTCAGGATGCTTTGCTTTCTTCATCCTTCATCCCTCAGCCTTCAACCTTTCAGGATGTGCATACACTCGCATCGACTCACGCCGCAAGTAACCAACCAATGTAATGTTCCACTCACGCGCCAACTTGACCGACAGCGATGTGGGCGACGTGCGCGACGCGACGATCGGGCAGCCCATGCGCGCCACCTTATTGATCATCTCGGAGGAGATGCGCCCGGTGCATAACAAGATCAAGCCAATCGGATCGATCTTTTCGATCAAGCACGCGCCTCTCAATTTGTCAATCGTGTTGTGCCGCCCGACGTCCTCGGCCAGCGCAATCAATTTCTCTCCATCCGATAGAGCCGAAGTGTGCACGCCGCGCGCGCGCGCATACAACGCCGCATGCTGCTGCATCTCATTCATCAACGCCGATATTTTCGCTGGCGAGATCGATCGATCGGTGTTCAGCGGCTCGATCGTCTTGGTCAAATCGTCAAACGTCACGCCGCCACCACAGCCCGACGTTAGGATCAATCGATTCGGGCGGACGAAGTCCGATCGTTTGAGCCACACATCGACGCACGCGCCAGACGGGCAAATGTGAATTGCGCGCACATCGTCGATCGAATTGATGATGCCTTCGTTGCACAAGAAACCCAGCGCTAAACGATCCTGATCGCGCGGGCTGCTCATCACCGTCGCCAGTTCGGCGCCGTTGACAAAGATCGACACGAAGCCTTCTTCAATGACCTCGCCTTCGATCGAGCGCCAGTCGTTATGAAATTCGTCGAATGATATTTTGACTACACCGTCGGACAATTTTGCGCCTCATATAATCCACGAAAAAAATCCGTGTCATCCGTGTCATCCGTGGTTAAACATCCCCGGCCACAACTTTATCGCGCTCTGCACTGCCCAACCCGCAGTTTGACCGAGGCCGCACAGCGATGCATCACTCATCGTCCACGTCACATCGTTCAATCGATCGACATCGCCAGACTGAGTCTTGCCGCTCGCGACGCGCTGCAGAATTTCATACTGCCGCTGTGTGCCGAGTTGGCACGGATAACATTTGCCGCACGATTCATGCGCGAAGAATCGACCGAGCCGCAGCAGCGCATCACGCAGATCGCGCGACTGATTAAAGACCATGATCGCGCCTGAACCGAGCGGCAGTCCAGCGGTGCGTAGGTCTTCGAAGGATAACTTCACATCCAAATCTTTTTCGGTCGCGAACGATCCCGCTGCGCCGCCCATCAAGATCGCTTGCAAGCTGCCTGAAACGCCGCCCGCCAGATCGATTATCAAATGTCGCAGCGCCACGCCGAAGGGAACTTCATAAAGTCCCGGCCTAGCCACATCCCCGGAGACACAGAACAACTTCGGCCCACTCGATTTTTCGGTTCCGAATTTTCGATAAGCATCCGCGCCGTTCGCGACGATGTAAGGCACATTCGCCAACGTCTCGACGTTGTTGATCACGGTCGGTTGTCCGAATAAACCGTGTTCGGTAGGGAACGGCGGCTTGACACGCGGGAAGCCGCGCCTGCCTTCGATCGATTCGAACAGTGCCGTCTCTTCACCACAAATGTAGGCGCCCGCGCCCGATCGAACTTCGATCTCAAGATCGAAACCGGATCCCAAAATATTCTTACCCAGATAACTATGTGCCTTCAGTTCAGCTAATGAGTTATTGACTCGCTCGATCGCGGTTGGATACTCGCCACGAATGTAAATGTAGGCCTGATGCGCGCCGATGGCATAAGCGCCCAAGATCGCGCCTTCAATAAATCGATGCGAGTCACGTTCCATCAAAATTCGATCTTTGAACGTACCCGGTTCGGATTCGTCGGCATTGACGACGAAGTATCTCGATCCTTCAACTTCCGATTTCAGCGCGCCGTCCCATTTGATCCACATCGGAAAGGCCGCGCCGCCGCGCCCCACTAAACCCGATCGCTTGATCTCGTCGATCAACGTTTGTTGATCCATTCCACCGACCAACACTTTACGCAATGCGGAAATTCCAGCATGCGCTTCGTATTCCGCTAACGTCGTCGCCGTTGATCGATCGCACAGCGCGGTGATCACTCGCACATCGCCGCCGACGAAATCATCGGCTTCGCGTCCGCGCATCTCAAACAGATCGCTGACATCGTTAGTTGTAACATGTGCAAATGATTTTGCCGAATCGGATCGGGCGACGTTGACGGCCACGCCAACATTGCACAGACCCAAGCAAGTCGATCGCTCGATTGTGTAAGCGCCGGCTTTTGAAGTTTCGCCAACTTCGACACCAGCGTGATGACACGCCGCTTTCAAAACTTCATCCGCGCGCAGTAACGCACATGAAGGATCAGTACACACTCGAACGATGGTACGGCCAATCGGTTCACGATAAAACATCGAGTAAAAATCGATCACGCCATACACATCGGCAAGAGGCACGTTGAGGGCGCGAGCAACTTCAGCCGCAACGGGTTCGGATAAATATCCACAGGCGGATTGAGCAGCATGTAAGGCGGGCAGTAAACCGGATCGACCTTGAGGAATAAATTTTGCAATCGCGGTGCGA
This sequence comes from Anaerolineae bacterium, assembly GCA_041497495.1. Lineage (GTDB taxonomy): Bacteria > Chloroflexota > Anaerolineae > Fen-1058 > Fen-1058 > JBGQGR01. The sequence goes on from JBGQGR010000135.1 coordinate 6,767, forward strand.
AGAGATGTCAGATCGAGATCAGACATTGCGCCTCCGTTGGCTGAGATGAGGGACTTAGATTGTAGATTCAAATCAGGCGCTGGTCAAATGGCGAGAATGCACAACTTTTTTCATGCATACTCTCTGAGGAATGACCAGGGGCGAGCCTCATGGTCGCCCCTGGTCATTCCTCGCTAATTTCTTTGACTGATCGACATTGAGGCCTGAAGGGTTTAACTCTCAACGCAGCACAATCGGCAAGTAAACCGGATACAGCGGTATCTCCGTCATGATATTCAGCGTGACCGTGATCACGCGCGGACTGCCGACGACGCTGGGGGCCGTCACTGTGATATGACCTGTATAGGTTCCAGTCAATATACCAAACGGAATTGTTCCGACGGTAAGTTCTTGGGGCGCACTGCCCGATGTCGGCGACATGTACAGCCATGATGAATCTGTCGCCGTAGTCCAATTCAATGTGCCGCCACCGCCATTCGTGACCCATGTAGATTTTATTCCGGGCAACGGAGCCTGATCTTGTACGGTAAAGCCCATCGAGGTTGAACCGACGTTCAAGATCGGAGTTCCAATCGGATGGCTGGCTGGATTGAGCGGATCTGTTCC
>JBGQGR010000136.1:0-7364 GCA_041497495.1 Anaerolineae bacterium
CGAACTGGCACGCGAGATCGTGCTGGCGTTTGCCGGAGCGATATTCAGTGGCGAAGAGCGTCACGTCCGAAGATTGAATAAAGTTCTGAAGATCGAAGAATCTGAATGAGAGAAAGAGGGAAGGAGAGATGGAGCGAGAGAGCGAAGGAGAGAACGAGGGCCACAGAAGTGGCGCGAAATCTCGAAAAGCGATCATTCGGCGCCATATAGATCTAGAAGTTTATCAGCGCGCTTTTGCGGTGGCGATGAAGATTTTTGAACTGACGAAAAATTTCCCACAAAAGATTGGAATCTCTAAAATCGATTATTGCCGAAGATTGATCTCTCTTTCTCTCCATCGAATCTAAATCAACACGAGGACTACTCTTATGACGAACCGAATACAACAACTCTCACAACTCGGCCAAAGCATTTGGTACGATAACATCCAGCGCAAGATGATCTTGTCAGGCAAATTGAAAGCGATGACCGCTGAAGGCTTGCTCGGCATGACATCAAACCCGACGATCTTTGAAAAAGCGATCGCGGGCAGCAGCGATTACGACGAATCGATTCGAACATTGATCGATGATGGTCGATCCACGGAAGGCATCTACGATGCACTAACGATCGAAGATGTGGGCATGGCCGCCGATGTGTTCAAGCCGGTGTTCGATCGAACACAAGGCGTTGACGGGTACGTGAGCATCGAGGTTTCGCCGAAGTTAGCGCATGAAACGCAAGCGACTTTGGATGACGCGCGCCGATTATGGAGAACACTCACGCGATCAAATGTCATGGTGAAAATTCCGGCGACGAAAGAAGGTCTGCCCGCGATCGAGCAAGCATTAACCGATGGCCTCAACATCAACATCACGCTGATGTTCTCAATGGAACATTATGAGGCTGTGGCTGAAGCCTACCTCCGCGCGTTAGAGAAGCGGGCTAGAGCCGGCAAGCGGATCGATCGCATCGCTTCGGTGGCTTCGTTCTTTGTTAGCCGCGTCGATACGCTGGTCGATGCAAAGTTGGCCGAAATCATGCGCCAAGAAGGATCGAACGCGGCGCTGGCTGCCTCGCTGCAAGGCAAAGTTGCTGTAGCGAATTCGCAAGTCGTGTATGAGCGATTTCTACAAATCTTCAACAGCGATCGCTTTAAGAAATTGCAGGCTAAAGGCGCGAAAGTTCAGCGCGTGTTGTGGGCCAGCACCAGCACCAAGAACCCGAAATATCCTGACACGATCTACGTCAATACGCTGATCGGTCCGGACACGATCAACACCGTTCCGCCGGAAACCTACGACGCGATCAAAGATCACGCCGACGTCAAGCGCACGGTCGATGCCGACCTCGCGAGTGCGCACAAGGTGTTGAACGATCTTCAATCGCTCAGCATTCACATGAACGCTGTGGGTGCGCAACTGTCGGTTGAAGGCGTAGACAAGTTTACAAAATCGTTCGATCAATTGTTGAAAGTGTTGGACGATAAACGAATGAGTTTGATGGCTCAGCACATCGGGCGCGGCACAGCCGCGTTGGGCCAGTATCAATCGGTCGTCGATCAAAGACTAGCGGCTTTTGATCAATCCGATCTGGCTAAACGCGTGTGGGCGAAAGACGCAAGCGTGTGGTCGACCGAACCGGAGCACGTCAAAGAGATCGCCAATCGATTGGGTTGGTTGACGGTGATCGATGATATGCACACGCACGCCGCTGATCTGCGCACATTCGCCGACGAAGTTCGATCGGCTGGCTTCAAAGATGCGGTCGTGTTAGGCATGGGCGGCAGCAGCCTCGGCCCCGATGTGGCGCGCAGCACCTTTGGCAGCGCCAAAGGTTATCTCAAGCTGCATGTGTTAGACACGACGAATCCCGATTCGATCGCCGCCCTCGAAAAACAAATCGATCTGCTGAAGACGTTGTTCATTGCTTCGAGCAAGTCCGGCACGACGATCGAAGTTGAATCGCTGCACCGCTATTTCAGAAACAAACTGTATCCGAAACTCGGCGAGGCATACGGAAAAAATTTCATCGCGGTGACCGATTTCGGCACCCCGCTGGCAGCGTTGGCCCAGAAAGAAAATTTCCGCCGCGCATTTATCAATCAGCCCGACATCGGCGGGCGCTATTCGGTGCTGTCGTATTTTGGGTTGGTGCCGATGGCCTTGAGCGGCGTCGATATCGACCGCTTGCTCGATCGGGCGCGGGCGATGGCGCGGGCGTGCGGCGCTGCCGTTTCGGCGAAAGATAGTCCGGGCGTATGGCTTGGCGCGATCATGGGCGAACTCGCGCAAGCCGGCCGCGACAAGATCACATTCATTCTTTCAAAAGAAGTGGCCTCGTTCGGCTATTGGGTCGAGCAGTTGATCGCCGAATCGACCGGCAAGATCGGCACAGGCATCGTGCCGATCGAAGGTGAAGCCGTGGGCTCGCCGAAAGTTTACGGCGCGGATCGATTGTTTGTGTCTATGCGTTTGAAGACTGATCGATCGCTCGATCCGAAAGTGAAAGCTTTAGAGAAAGCCGGTCAGCCGATTGTCTATCTCACGCTCGACGATCGCTATGATCTCGGCGCGGAGTTCTTCCGCTGGGAAATGGCGACGGTCGTTTCGGGCGCAGTCCTGCGACTCGATCCGCTCGATCAGCCGAACGTGACCGAGAGCAAGAACAATACGAGCGCGATCTTGAAGCAGTATATTTCAACAGGCAAGTTGCTCGAAAATGATTTAGTCGCAGCAAGCGACCGTCCATCCTTACAAGCAGCCGTGACTTCATTGCTCAAACAAGTCAAAGCCGGCGATTACGTGGCGATGATGGCGTATGTCCCCATGACCCCGGCGATCGATCGGGCGTTGCAGGCGATCCGTGGATCGATCCGCGATCGATTGAAGGTGGCGACGACGATCGGTTACGGGCCGCGTTTCTTGCATTCGACCGGGCAGCTGCACAAAGGCGGGGCCAACAAGGGCGTGTTCATTCAGTTGACCGCCGATGCCGCGAACGATCTCAAGATCGAAGGCAAAGAGTTTTCTTTCGGCACTTTGATCCGCGCGCAAGCACTCGGCGACTTGCAAGCGCTGCGTCAGCGCAACTATCGCGTCGTGCGGATTCATCTGGGCAAGGATGTCGCAGGGGGCTTGCGATCGGCGCAGAGCGCGATCGAGCAAGCGTTGGGTCCGAAAAAACAATCGGGCACGCACAGGGTCGCCAAGAAATCGATCAAGCGATCGACATCGAAAGGATTGGGCAAGAAATCGAAGCGTTAAACTCAGTTTGCCTGAGAAGCTGAGGCGTGCTATGATCCACTTGATTTCACGCCGGGACTGATACACATGGATCGAAAAAATCGGATCGCAACGGGCAGCGCGGGTTTGGATGACATGTTGGCTGGCGGGTTCCTTCCCGGATCGGCGAACATGGTGCGCGGCGCGCCCGGCACCGGCAAGACGTTGATGGGCTTGCAGTTTCTGGTGCACGGCGCGTTGCATAAACAGCCGGGCCTGTTGATTTCGTTTGAAGAATTTCCGCAATCGCTGCACCATGACGCAGAGTCGCTGGGCTGGAATCTCAACGCGTTGGAAGAGCAGGGGCTGCTGCATTTGTATTTCACTTCGCCGCAGGTCTTGCTGCAAAGTCTGTCCTCGCCGACGAGTTCATTGAGCGACTTGTTCCGTGAGGGCGGCATCCAGCGGGTGGTGCTGGATAGCGTCACGCACTTTACGCGTTTGACGAACGATCCGCAGCAGCTGCGCAGTATTTACCATTCGCTGGTGAATGCGCTCAAACGGGAAGGGGTAACCTCACTCTTGCTGGCCGAAGAGGGCCGCGCCGAAGTGCAGCGCTCGGAGCGCGGCCAGTTGTCGTTTGTCGTCGACACGATCATTCTGCTGCGCTTTGTCGAGATCGAAAGCGCTATTCAACGCGCGATAACGGTGTTGAAGATGCGCGGCAGCGATCACGCTCAGGAAATTCGGCATTTGGAAATTCAACGCGGCGGCTTGAATGTGTTCGGCGTGTTCGAGGGCCGCGAAAGCATTCTCACTGGAATTTCGCATCGAGTGTCACGGTAGAGGCGAGGTACCCTCGCCCCTACGATTGCCGCATGGGAAATCTTTATATCGTTCCAACTCCGATCGGCAATTTGGAAGACATCACCTTGCGCGCGTTGAAAGTTTTGCGCGAATCAAAACTGATCGCCGCCGAAGACACCCGTCGCGCAGCGTTCTTGTTATCGCACTTCGATCTACACACGCCGGTCACTTCCTACTTCGAGCACAACAAACTCAGCAAACTCGATCGCATTTTGAGCGCACTCGATCAAGGCGATGTCGCGTTGATCTCCGAAGCGGGCACGCCGGGTTTATCCGATCCGGGTTACGAGTTGATCCGCGCGGCGATCGATCACGGCCACACGATCGTGCCGCTGCCCGGTGCGACGGCGGCCATCACCGCGTTGGTGGCTTCCGGTCTGCCGACCGATTCATTTGTCTTTAGCGGTTTCTTGCCGCGCAAGGCCGGCGAGCGGCGGCGCGCGTTGGCTGAAGTGAAGAACGATCGGCGCACGCTGATTTTCTATGAAGCGCCGCATCGCTTGAACGATGCACTGCACGACATCGGCTCGATCCTGGGCGATCGATCGATCTGCGTGGCGCGCGAACTCACGAAGCTGCATGAAGAAATCTGGCGCGGCCCGGTCAGCGGAGCGATCGATCATTTCAGCGGCGAAGTGCTGGGCGAGATTGTTTTAGTTGTCGCCGGATCGATCGAAGCCGAAACTTGGGATGTGGATCATGTCCGATCGGCTGTGCGCGACGAATTGGACACCGGCACTTCGGCCAGTGAGGCTGCGAAAAAGATCGCCGCGTTGTCAGGTTGGAACAAAAGAGAAGTGTATGCATTAATAAAAGACTGAGAGCATCCTGAGCGGAATTCCGCGCATTGCGCGGAATGAAGTCGAAGGACGCGGATTTGTAACGACTGCGCTTCTCGCATAAGCGCGTCCTTCGACTGCGAGTTGGATTCTCCGAATTCAACTCTCCGCTCAGGATGCTTACGCTTTTCGTGATCGACTGACTATACATTGAGCATTAAGCATTTGTTGGAGTAACTATGATCGATCTGAACGACACACAAGCCATCCACGCCGCCGATCCGCACGGCATGCACCAGCACATTTTGAATCTGCCGAAACAGATGCAAGATGCCTGGGCCGCGTCGGATCGAGTTGAATTGCCGCAGAGTCTGAGCCAGATCGATCGCGTCGTCATCATCGGCATGGGCGGCTCGGCGATCGGCGGATCGCTGCTATCTTCTTTGCTAGCACCCGAAAGCAAGTTGCCTGTTTTCGTTTCCCGCGATTACGATTTGCCCGCATTCGCCAACGGATCGAACACGCTGGTGATTGCCTCATCGCATTCGGGCAACACCGAAGAAACGTTGTCCGCGTTCGATCAGGCGCGATCGCGCGGCTGTCAGTTGATCGCATTAGCCGGCGGGGGAACGTTAGCCGATAGGGTGCAGGAACTTCACCTGCCCTTGATCACGATCGATTATCAATCCCAGCCGCGCGCGGCCCTGGGCTGGTCGTTCGCGCCGCTGCTCAATATCGCTTCGCGCTTGAAATGGACGCACGATCTCAAATCAGATTTAGATGAAGCCATCAGCGTGATGAATAACGGTATTGAACACTTCAAGGCCGATTCGCCCGTGATGAAGAACTTAGCCAAGCGCGAGGCCGGGCAGTTGATGGGGCGGATCGTGTTTGTGTTTGGCGCGGGCACCTTCGCCGAAGTGGCCCGCCGCTGGAAAGATCAATTCAACGAGAACGCCAAGCACTGGGCGGCGTTTGAAGCACTCCCCGAAGCCGATCACAATTTGCTGGCAGGCTTGGAATATCCCACTGAATTGCCCTCGAAGGTGATGGCGCTGTTCTTAACCGGCACATGCGATAATCCACGCAACGCCAAGCGGATCGAGTTGACGCGCATGGTGTTCATGACCGCGGGCTGCAACACAGACAGCATGACGCCGCGCGGGGAATCGCCGTTGGCGCAGATGCTGTCGCTGATTCAGTTGGGTGACTTCATGAGTTTCTATCTCGCATTGTTGAATGGCGCGGAGCCGACGCAGATCGATGTGATGGTGGAGTTCAAGAAGCGAATGGCAGATGGCTGATGGCGTATCGTTTATTGCAAATAAAGTAGCCCGATCGAATTTCGATTGGGCTGTGTGTTTCAAGAATATCGTCGATGTGCTATACTTTTAGTCGAACCAATTGATTGCACCAAATGGAGGCTGCCATGAGTGACACACACGCTATTCAACTTGAACTTCCAAATCAAACTTATCTTGCGCTCAAGCAAGCGGCACAAAAAAATCACAGGTCCGAGTCAGAGTTGTTGATCGAAGCCGTGCAACAGTATCTGGAGCAACTGGCTCGGATCGATCCGCTGTTGGGTTTATTTGCCGATGAAGCCGATCTGATCGATCGCGTCACCGCAGATGCGCTGCGCGACCGCGAAGTCGCGCAGCTGCAGGAGCACTTTCAACGTAAAGACATCGCTTGGGCTTTGGGGCAAAAAGGCCAGTCGGCATAAGAGGATTAAGCTATGCGCGTAAAATATTTCGCTGACACGGATACCACGTTGCTGGAATTCTCAAACACGCCTCCGGTCGAAACACAGGAATTGAATGAAAATATTTACCTGGATCTTGACAGCCAAGGGCGAGTGGTGAGCGTCACGATCGAACATGCCAGTCGCTCCACGGACGTCGAAGAGTTTTTGTACCAGCGAATTTCTGCAAGTGCAACGGTATAGCGTCCGTTGTTCGGATAATTGAAAGAAGAAGCCCGATCGCGTGACAGCGATCGGGCTTTGTTTTGAAGTGAACCCACGCCCCCACCTGCCTCGATCGATTCCGCTAGCGATCATTTCCTCAGCCATGCGATGATCGACCATGCACACGATGCCTTGCCCCCTCCCGATTAGCAAATCGGGAGAGGGACAACGATCATATCAGCGATATGTCTACATCGGGGTGAGGCCAACTGCCCCCTCCCGCATCGATCGATTCCGCCAGCGATCATTTCGCCTCCCGCAACTATTGGGGGAGGAAGGCGATCGCATCCTCAAGTAATGTTGATCAGGCAGGGGCTGTGTGTTGTGAATGAGTTGTGTCTATGCTTCGTTTGCCGCCGCTACGCGGATGCTGTCGGGAAGCATTTAGTATTCGATTACGACTCTGATATTTCTTTCATAGATATTCCGAGGGCAATGATATCAAAATATCCGTATTCGGGAAACGCCAGACGATAATGATGAACATCTGACTCTTTAACAAACGGCCCAAAGGGTTTCCCCGAAAGTTTTTTCTGATATCCTTTC
>JBGQGR010000137.1:0-7325 GCA_041497495.1 Anaerolineae bacterium
AAAGAACCCATAGGCCTTAGGTGGCTTATATATAAAATGTTGGTGGTCTTAGCGGGTTGAGATCTCTTCGGTCGCCGCATATACACAATAATCCAAGCGACCGCGATTGCGTATATTCGATTTGTATCGAATTGACATGATGGTGTGATCATCTCGCACACCCATTATTGATATCCAGTAATCATTGGGGGGCGAGCACGTGCAGGCGTATCGGATCGCCGTGATAGCCGCATAGGCAGGGAGGAAAACAAAAACGGCTAGGCACTCGAACCGTGGGCTGGCCAGTGGCCTTCAACCTCAGTCGATGTGTACCATGCATGAAAATAAACCTTGAAGGCGCAGAAGAAGAAAATTGACAAGAAGTGTTTTGGGCAATATAATCGATACATCAGTTCAATGTCTGAGTGGAGGCGGTAAGACTTTTTCTTGAACTAGCAATTGTTCTTGTCGGCCTTTCGATTTACTATTTTCCTCACATCCACGCGATCGACGTTCGCGTTTGCGGAGAGCCGGTCGTTTTGTTGTATTGGCGACCGTCGGTAAATGCCAGCGTCATGGACGACCGTGAGTAGTTATATTAGGGTGTGCACTGCCAATCAAGCTTGTTAAGGAGATCACGATCATGTTGAATCACAAATCACTGCTCATCGGCCTGCTATCGATCGCTCTGCTGTTTGCCGTCTGGCCGACCATCGCCACAGCCAGCAATCTACCGCCGCGACCGACGCCGATTCCGACTTCGACGCCGGTGCCGAATCCGGCCGCGCCTTCCGGCGCGCTGATCGAACTGCATGTGCCCACGGCCAGCCTGAATTATTACACGGTTGTGCAGTGGCAGGATGTTCAAAATGTTTGGCACACGGTTGAATCCTGGCAGGGCAATTTGGATGACACTTTTGTTAGCCAGGGTCAGACCATTGCTTACAAACGTTGGTGGGTAAACTCGGCGCAGTTCGGCCAGAAGAATTTTCGCTGGCGGGCATATGATCGACCGAATGGAAAATTGGTAGTGACCAGTTCGACGTTTGATTTGCCAACACACGATAAACAACAAGTGATTGTGCCAGTGACGTTGCCGTAAGTCTTCCCGATCGATCGAAACGGGCCTTCACAGCGAAGGCCCGTTTTGTTTTATCAGATATTCATAAAGACAGCGGCTCAATCGAAATTCGATTGAGCCGCTGGTGGTTTAGCGGTGACGACAGGCTTTGAATTTGCGGCCAAAGACTGATTTGCCCCTCACGGACAGTTGGCCTTCCGCCTCAACCGAGTTGTGCCGCGTGTGAAATAAAGCGAAAGCGAAATAAAAGTCATTGACGCGAGATTCTTTTTAGTATAAACTGATTGCACCAGTTCGATGTTCTTAGTGGGGCACTAGACACTTCTTCGGTAAGCTAACTGTTAACCGCGTCAGTCTTTTGAATTAAATAGCTTTCTCACATCCACGCGATCGACGCTCGCTTAAATTGAGTGTCGGTCGCTTTTTATTTTTAGCGATTGCTACGGCAGTATCTCCCGGGAGGAGACTCATGTCCAATTTTCGAAATGGCAAGTTGCCTGTACGTTTAAGTTTCATGCTCGTCATCACGATCGGTCTGCTGCTGTTTAGCGCGGCTCGATCGGCTAACAGCCAACCATCGATCGATGGCGTGTCGGCGGCGTGGCAGCGTGCCACTGATGCGGGTTCGTATCGCTTCACGGTTAATGTCGATCAGACGTTGATTCCGTTGGCCGCGCCCGGCATGATCGGACAACAGGGCACGGTGGTCAACATGCGCGCCGATGGCGAAGTGAAGTTGCCCGATTATTCTCGTTTGGAATTGACGGTTGCCAGCGCGCCCGGTCAATCCGTGGGCATGATCAATGATGGCAATCGGATGTTCGTGCTGAAGAATAATGTGCCGCAGCCCACGCAAAAAGATCCTACCTCTGAAGTTTTACCCGCCACCGATTATTCACTGTACGCCGAAGCCGCCGATGACATTCACGCAATCGAGCCGCAGACGATCAACGGTCAGGTCTTTACGCGTTACGCGTTCACGATCAACGGGGAGCGTTTGGCGCAAGCCGTTATCAAGCGCATGAATCAATCGGTGAATACGCAAGTTCAATCTTCGCCCGCGTTGATGCAGATGACCGGCACAGGCGAATTGTGGGTTGATCATAACGGGCTGCCGTTCAAACAAATTCTCAATCTTGATTTGCCACAAATCAATGCGCAGTATGCCAGCCACTCGCTGATGGTGAGCATGTTCAGCGACTTTGGATCGATCACATCGATTCAGCGGCCTGTGCAATCGCCCGATGGTTCGTGGAAACTTGAAAGCGTGATCGGCCAATCGGGTTTTGCAATCAGCCCGATCGGGTCTCGTGCGTTACCGCCCATCGCCTCGATCATGATCGTTGCTTTTGGATCGATCGCGATCGTTTTGTTGTACTTGCGCAATCGCAAACGCGCGACGGCGTTCATCAGCGTGACAGTTGCTTTGCTGATCGCCTTATCGCCGATCTTTCAGATGGTGGAAGTGACCAGCGCCGCTGCGCAACCTTCATTGCAGAAAAGTTTAAGTGACTTGTTGCAACCTGCTAAGCCGCAAGTTCCTGTGTCTGCCCCGGAGTCCGCGCCGATCTTTACGCGTGCGATCGATTCGCAAGTGCAAGCGATTAACGCGCCGAGTGCGCCGATCCACGGCCCGCAGTGCGGTGATGGCAGTGCCGGTGTCGATACGGATCAAGATGGTTTAAGTGATCAACAAGAATTGTGCTTGGGCACTGATCCCTACAACAACGATACTGACTACGATGGTCTGTCTGACGGTCTGGAAACTTTAGGCGCAGTGGTGACCGATACGGCGCACATCACGCATACGCTCACCAGCAATCCGCTGAAACTTGATTCGAATGGTGACGGATTATCTGACTCGACGAAATATCCCGCACCATATGGCAGCGCGCCAAATTATGCCGTGAAGGCTAATATGGTTTGGCAGACGGATACGGACGGCGATGGTGTGCCGAACGACAGCGATCTCTCGCCCGATTCGCGCACGGCCTTTGTGCCGGACTTTAATGTGCATACCAGCAGCGCGTCGTTTAGCGGCGCAGAGTACATCGATTTTCAAGTCCAGCCGCAGGACTTGACGCACCTGCGCTATAGCTTAGGTAGTTTGAGTTGGCCGTTTGATGATAAGGCGCAGATCACTTTTATCAACGACATCACCGATAACCTTCATCTGCGGCCCATGCTGGATATTCAATCGAACGTCGCGCCTGATGCCGTTTTGGCGCAGCATTACAACATCAATATTTTGAGAAATGATTTCACCGCACCCTATGCCTATCGCTTGATGGTGCCGCTCTTGCCGGTGGGCGATCAGAATCAAGCCACTGCCTTGCAGGGCAGACTCGCTTTTGATTCCGCGCAATTGGCCGATGTGAAATTGCAAGTGAAAATGATCTGGGTGGTGCAGGCCGACATCGAGTACGATGTTAACGGCGCGATTGTTTCGAGTCCGCAAGTGGTGCAGACTTATGCCGAGCCAGCCTTCCGAATAACGGGCTTGCAAGTCACCAAGAGCGGCAACGTCCAATCGGCCTTGATCGGCACGCCCGGCACACCGTCGGACGATCGATCGATGTTTCAGATTTTGTTCGGAATGAGTGCCACTTATTTGGATAATTTGAATCCCACCTTATCTGAAATTGCCACGCGCTTCAATCAACCGAACACGCCCATTGAACAACGCTGGGGTGTGACGGCGACGACGGTGGCGCAATATAAAACGTACACGCACATTGACGAAGCGATTGCCGGAACTGCCGCCGACGCGCAGGAATTATTGTCCACGCAATATAGTCCCAGCGTGACGCCGACGTTGATCACGGCTCTGCAACAGGACCTGGGCGCGTATTCGCAAGACGATCAAGATGTGTTGACTGCGACGGCGAACCTGGACGTGAATTTAGCGAACGTCCAAATGATCCCGACGCGGAATTTAGGTTTAAGTTTGTATGCCAATCGGGGTGGGGCCTGGACGGGGCTGACTGAAGAAGACGTGCTGACTGAAATTTATCGGCGTTATGCGGATATCGATGCCTTAGTCGCCGCGTATCAAGTGCAGTATCCCAATCTCACCGCCAATCAACTGCGTAACCTTACCGCGGTCTTTTATGAGCTGTGGCTGGGCGGACAGGCAGGGGCGATCGTAATAGACGATCAACCGCTAGTGCCAACGCTGGTTGATGATGCGGAAGTGATGGGCGTTTACAATCTGAATCAACCCGATCTGTTGACTTATCTGCACACCGCCGGAGAATTCGGCCAGAACATTCCAACCGATCCGGGCGCGGCGCGGCAACTCATTCGGTCATTAGGGGTGAAAGGCAAAGAGCTGGGCTTGGGCACGGCCACCACCATGTTTGGGCAGACAATTTTTGCTAAGCTGTGCGACTCTTGTCCAGATCTGCTTGATGGTGTTAAGGGAGGGGGCGCAACGATGCGTTCCCTTGTCATTACATTTAGGTTGGTCAATTATTACAAGCCAGAATTAATACGGGCGGTGGGGAATAGCATCAAAGATGTGCTGGGACTTGGTAAGTTGGCGGCCGCCGCGACTCCTGAACAAGCTGCTGCACAGGTCGCCAAGACTGCTAAGGTTATACGCAACTTTAAAATCGCGATCAGAACCTTCAGTGCCCTCGTTGCCGTTTTTACGATTGGCACCACTTGGGCTATATTTGCCAAGACTAATTTTGAAAATCCGGTGGCGTTTAATAACGCGCTGGCCCATGCCATTGCCACCACCGTCGTTGCGATTATCATTCTGGCTCTGGCATTTGCACCGCCACCGATCGATATCATTGGCGCTGTCCTGGCACTCTTGGATGTGATCATTGGCTATGCGACCGACGGTGAATGGGATCTGGCGCGCGTCGTGGTGGAACTTTTCTATTCCGCGAAGACCATCACGGAATTAGGCGAGGTGAACTTCGGCGATGCGGATTCGCATTTAGTGAATGAAGCCAACGGCCTCATCGCCGGCAATACGTTTGTGACGAGCAATCAATTCAATGGCACCATGATCTATGGCGATGAAGGCGATGCGGGCACGCTGGCCGCCAGTTACGTGCAAGCCAAGTTGCATGGCGCTGTGCCGAACGGCGGCGCGATTGCGGCAGATGCCAACACCGCTCGGTCTTGCTTGCGAAACGGCACGACGTTGTATTGCAACAACACCGCCGGCGCTGAATTCTATTTTAATCAGCCCGGCCTCAACGTCCATCTGCGAGAATCATCGTCAGTGGAATTCAGGTGGTATTACAAAGAGTGCGGTCTGTATGGCGCGGTGTGCGGATCGAGCATTGGTAACACGGAAACGCTGCCTAAAGACGGCCCCACCATCAACGATTTCTATGTTGATGTGCTGCCCAATACGTTGACCGGCTTATGGATCTGGTCGGCGTTGATGAATACCGATCCAGATGCCGATGGCTTAACGAACGCTCAAGAAACTGCGCGGCTGACAAATTCAAATCTCGCTGATACCGATAGTGATGGCTTGCCCGACGGCTACGAAGTCTCGATCGGGACGAACCCGCTTGTCGCTGACACCGATCACGACGGCTTAACGGATAGCCGAGAAATTCAACTCGGCACCGATCTGCTACATGCCGATACGGATGGCGATGGACTGAACGATGGCGTTGAAGTCGCCGGTTGGCTGATCAAATTGCCCGGCAATCGCAGTGTGCGCGTTTACTCTAATCCGCTTGTGGTCGATGCTGATGGCGATAACCTGATCGATTCCACGGAAATGGCCGATGCGGTCAGTCCGAATGCGTTCAACAACGTGCCGCGCTTGACATTATCCGCTGCGCCACTATCGACCAGTCCCGATGGCAGCCGCACTGCATTGTTCGTCGCGCCTGGTCAATCGATCACGGTGACAACTGATCTGTGGTCAACCGGTCCGCTGCCGATCACTGGCACGCTCGCTATCTGCTTGCCTTCATTATTAACCACCCTCGCGGGCGGATCATTAACGGGCAGTCATACGCCCGCCGCGCAGATCGATCCGTGCCCCACGGGCGGCACGCGTTATCGCTACAACTTCAGTGGCGGTAACACGCTGCAATTTCTAGATCAGGTCAGTTCAACCGTGACAGCCAAAATCAATTCGGCCTTAATCACGTCAACCTTCGCTCGCGTCGATGTTTCATTGCCCTATCCCACGCAGGCGATTAGCAACTTCGTGCCGATCGTTGTCGATGTTGATAATCCCAACGTCACGCTCGATGCGCCCGTCAACGGACAATTTTTGCGCGGCACTTCATATGTCGTCGGCGGCACGGCTAGCGATCCGACGAGTTGGGTGAGTTCCGTGCAAGTTGATCTAGGCACAGGCAGTTTCGTCAACGCCACCGACATCAGCGCGAATCATCTCTTCGGTCAATGGGCCAAGACTTGGATTTTGCCCGCTGATGGCGTTTACACTTTGCGATCACGCTCGATCGATTATCTCAGCCACCTCAGTTCGATCAAGTCGATCGCAGTCACGGTTGATAACACGCCGCCCGTGATCAACTTCCCGTTGCCGAATCGATCGGTCGTGCGCAGCACAAACCCGATCAGTTTATCCATCCCGTTGAGCGGCACGGTGAGTGATAACTTGTCCGGCGTCAAGATTCTGCAACTTGCGATCGATAAACGTCCATTCCAAATCATTGCGTTTCCAGGCGGCGCTTGGAATTACACCTGGGTTCTGCCGAATGATGGCTCGGCGCAAGGCGATCATTTGATTCGCATGCGCGCGTTCGATCAAGCGGGCAATGCCAGTGTGGTGTTGACGCGCACGTTGATCGTCGATGCGCTGCCACCGACTGATTCGTTGGTCGATAGTAAATACAGCAACACACCGATCGTGAAAACGAACAGGCCGATCACCTTAACGGGCTTCGCCAACGATGCCGGTAATGCGCCGCTGCCTGTTCGACCGGCGGCGCTGCAAGGCACACTGAATACATCGGCCGATGCGACGGTGCGCTATGTGCCTCGATCGGTCAGTGAAGATGATTCAGGCATCAACGTCGTGTGGCTCGGCGATGTGAATGGTGACAATTTAGCGGATTACGCGGTCGGTTATCCGAATAGCAACAGCGGCACAGGCAAAGTGATCGTAGTTTACGGCAAAGGTGGCAATTTCCAGGTTCCACCGAGCGCCGAAGATATTTGGTCGAGCAACACATCCTTCATCGGACAAGCAGGTGCGGGCCTTGGCGCGAAAGTTTCCGCCGCGGGTGACGTGAACGGCGACGGCTTCAGCGAC
>JBGQGR010000138.1:0-7317 GCA_041497495.1 Anaerolineae bacterium
GCGCGTGTTACCGGTATTCGTATTCCAGGTCAGACCGCCGTCGTGGCTAATATAATCCTGATAGAAACTGCCGGATCCAACCAGCCCGTCGGCTTCGATCGTCAAACAAGCAATGCCGTAGTTTGGCGCGGGCGAGTCGGCCATAGTCGCCAGCACTGCCAAGGGCAGCAGTATCCAGCCGCGATTGGGCCAATGAACGGCCTTAGGCAGGGACTGCCCCCAAACCCGCCACGCAATCAACAACGCAGGTAAGGCCAGCGTGTCAGTTGGATCCATTCGCAGCACATTCGGCCAGCCGGTTAGTGCTTCAAGGATTTTGATCGTGAACGCATGGAACTCTGGCATCGTCTTGGCCAGACCGAAGATCAAACCAGTCCCGATAATCGATCCATAGCCGACGATCTCATCACGTCGATTCGATCTCAACGGAATCCAAGCACAGATTGCCATCAATAGAAATGGCGCAAAGATCAGCCAGGCGAAATCGCCGAGCTTGCCGGTGAGCCATGACGGCCAGACATGACGCAAGAGATGATCATTCAGCAAGACCATTGCAATTGCGCCGATCGAGATCGGATGAGATAAAGAGACGAGTGCGCGTTGAAATGCTGTGTTTGTCTTCATGGGTCTCCTTTCGGCATCGTCTACTATTGTAGTCCACAATCGAACGAAAACAAAATTGTTCTGCCTTGATGACACACACGGCAACGACGGTGTTCCCACCCGTTTCAAATCCGTTGACGGTTGTACCTCTCCTCTGCTATACTAACCAGCGAAAGGCCGAGGCAACCCAACGACTGGTCGCCTCGTTTATTTTTTTACCGCCGCAAAATTCCCCTGCCCCTCCCAAGTCTCGATCATCCATCGATCCTCAGCTTGACGCTTATTAGTGTTTGCTGTACACTAATAGCGGGTGATCAGCCACATGAACGAACTACTCGATCAAATCAAACCGATTATCCAACGCGCGCTCGATGAAGACATCGGCGACGGCGATGTGACAACCGAGTGCACGATCCCTGCCGACGAAATCAGCGCAGGTTATTTCATTGCCAAAGCGGATGGCATCCTCGCCGGATTGGAAGTGGCCCGCTTGACCTTCGGGCTGATCGATGACCGCGTTGACCTGAACCCGCTGATTCAAGATGGCAGTGCGGTCAAGAAAGGCGACATCTTTGCGACGCTGCGCGGCCCGACTCGATCGCTGCTGACAGGCGAGCGGACCGCCTTGAATTTTATGCAGCGCATGTCGGGCATTGCCACATTAACCCATCACTTTGTCGATGCAATCAAATTTTCGCATGCGATCATTCTCGACACGCGCAAGACTGCGCCGGGCTTGCGTCCGCTCGATAAGTGGGCAGTGCGATTGGGCGGCGGACAGAATCATCGTATCGGTTTGTACGACATGGTCTTGATCAAAGACAATCACATCGCCGCGGTGGGCAGTATTACAGAAGCTGTCCAGCGTGTGCGATTGCTCGATCAGCGGCACAGGCCGATCGAGGTTGAGGTGAAGAGCCTGGCCGAACTGCGCGAGGCACTATCCCTCAATCCCGATCGGATCTTACTGGACAACATGAGTCCCGATAAAATGCGCGAAGCCGTGAAGATCACCCGTGGGCGTGTGCCACTCGAAGCATCGGGCAACGTGTCATTAGAAACTGTCGCCGACATCGCTGCGACGGGTGTGAGCTACATTTCGATCGGCGCGCTGACTCATTCGGTGCGCGCGCTCGATATGAGTTTAGAACTTGAGCCAATCAAACGCGGAGGCTAGATAAATGTCTGCTGAAGAAATGTATCAACAACTCAAAACAAAATTGCGCGACGTCGTGCCGGACGTCGAACTGCGGATCAAGTCCGGCATCGCCGACGAGATCAATCGGTTGAAGATCGAACGGAACGCCGTGATCCTCGGCCACAACTACATGGAGCCCGCGTTGTTCCATTCGATCCCGGATTTCGTCGGCGACTCGCTCGAACTCAGCCGCAAGGCCGCACAGACCGACAAGGACATCATCGTCTTTTGCGGCGTGCGCTTCATGGCCGAAACCGCGAAACTGCTGAATCCCAGCAAAACGGTTTTGATTCCTTCGATGAAAGCTGGTTGTTCACTCGCGGCCAGCATCACCGCCGAAGATGTCCGCAACTTGCGGAAACGATTTCCGGGTGTGCCGGTTGTGACTTACGTGAATACCTACGCCGATGTGAAAGCCGAGTCCGATATTTGCTGCACGTCGAGCAATGCGAAGGCCGTGGTCGAATCGCTGCACACAAACACCGTGATCTTTTTGCCGGACGAATATCTGGCCGGCAATGTGGCCAAGGAAACCGGCAAACACCTCATCTTCCCGACAAAGAATCCCAAAGCAACGTATGCCGATCTCGATTATCAAATGATCGGCTGGCATGGCCGCTGTGAAGTTCACGAGAAATTCACGGTGCAGGACATTCGCAATGTGCGCGCGCAATTTTCCGACGTGATGATCTTGTCGCATCCCGAATGCAGTCCCGAAGTGGTGGCCGCCTCCGATTTTTCCGGCAGCACGACGGCGATGATCAAGTATGTGGAACAGACTCACGCGCCGCGCTATCTGCTGTTGACTGAATGCTCGATGGGCGACAACATCATGGCGGCCAATCCCGACAAAGAGATGCTGCGCTTATGCAGTGTGCGCTGTCCGCATATGAATCAGATCACACTCGAAGATACGCGCGAGGCTTTGCTCAAAACACAGTATGTGGTTGAAGTTCCAGAGGACATTCGTGTGCGCGCCGCACGCGCCGTCGAGCGGATGATCCAGATTGGTGGGATTGGTAAAAAGGATTAAACATATTGGGGCGAGGTACCTCGCCCCTACTTTCATTTCGAGGTCATTATGGACGAACTGATCGAAACAGATGTCTTGATCATCGGCTGCGGCATTGCGGGCGGCAGCGCGGCGTTGCAATTAGCCGCGGCAGGCCAGCAGGTTACGATCGTCACACGTGCGCCCGAGCCGACAGATGCGAACACCTATTACGCTCAGGGGGGCATCATTTATCAGGGCGAAAACGATTCACCGGAATTGCTGGCGAAAGACATATTGCACGCGGGTGCCGGTTACTGCAATCCGATCGCGGTGAAGATTTTATCGGAAGACGGCCCAAATCTTGTCAAGCAAATTCTGATCGATCAACTCGGCGTGCAGTTCGATCGGGCTGAAGACGGCGATCTGTCACTCGCGCTTGAAGGCGGACATTCGATCCCGCGTATTGTGCATGCGGCCGATGCAACCGGCAAATCGATCGAGATTGCGTTGATGCGTGCGATCAAAGATCAACCGAACATCACGCTGCTCAGCGGCCACACGGCGATCGATCTGCTCACCCCATCGCATCACTCGCTCAATCGATTGAACATCTATGATTCGCAGTCGTGTGTCGGCGCATACTTGCTCGATCAATCGACAGGTAATGTGATCCGCTGCTTAGCGCGCTACACGAACTTGGCCGCAGGCGGCTTAGGGCAACTCTTTTTGCATAACACCAATCCGATCGGCGCGCGCGGCGATGGAATTGCGATGGCTTATCGAGCAGGCGCACGGGTGATCAATCTGGAGTTCGTGCAATTTCATCCGACCACGTTTTATCACCCGCAGGCGCCGCGCTTCTTGATCTCCGAAGCAGTGCGCGGTGAAGGCGCGCGACTGGTGCATGCCAATGGCGAGCCATTCATGCAAAACTATGATGCCGAATGGAAAGACCTTGCGCCGCGCGATGTCGTCTCGCGCAGTATCTATCATGAGATGCTCACGCGCGATGTGCAGAACGTTTTTCTCGATCTGCGATCGTACATGTCGAGTAAGCACATTCACGAACACTTCCCAACTATCTATGAGTTCTGCAAAACCTATGGCATAGACCTCACGCGCGATCTGGTGCCGGTCGTGCCCGGCGCGCATTACTCCTGTGGCGGCATTTGGGTTGATGAATGGGGCCGCTCCACGCTCGATCGATTGTATGCCATCGGCGAAGTGTCTTGCACTGGCCTGCACGGCGCAAATCGCTTAGCCAGCACCTCGCTGCTAGAAGGTTTAGTCTGGGGCAATCGATCGGCGCACGACATCCGCAATCATTTTGCGGATCGCCCTGCCCCCAAATCCAGCGACATTCCGCCGTGGCAAGTCCATGGGAGCAAGCTGCCTGATCCGGCGTTGATTCAGCAAGATATGAACACGATCAAACAGATCATGTGGAACTACGTCGGGCTCGTCCGCACCACCGATCGATTGGAGCGCGCCCTCAGAGAACTTCGTCACCTCGAAACGGAGATCGAACGCTTCTATCGCGTATCGATCTTGACGGATGAATTGATCGGCCTGCGCAACGCCGTACGGACAGCTGTGATCGTGGCGATGGCCGCCTGGGAAAACAAATCGAGCGTGGGGTGTCATTATCGAGAGTAAATTACTTTTTGATCACATCGCTCTCCTCATGTTATAATCAACTTCGAAAGACCGAGGCGGCCAATTGGTCGCCTCGTTGATTGACACTTCATAAACTCGAAGGGTCTTGAAGACCTTTCGAATTTGAACAAGGAAATTATGGAACTTCTGGAAAAACTGGCGGGCATTGAAGCCCGCTACGAAGAACTGAATAACTTGATGGCCGATCCGGTCGTCATCGCCGATTACAACCGCTTGCGCGAAGTCGGCCAGGAACGCAACAGCCTCCAGCCGATGGTCGAGGCGTATCAAGAATATCGCGGCGCACTACTGCATCTCGATCAAGCCAAGTCGATGGTTGCCTCCGAAACCGATCCAGATATGACGGCGATGGTGCAGGAAGAAGTCACCGATCTTGAAACGAAGATCACGGTGATGGAAGCCAACATCAAATCGCTGCTTGTGCCCAAAGATCCGCGCGACGATAAAAATGTGATCGTCGAGATACGCGCCGGCACCGGCGGCGATGAAGCGGGCTTGTTCGCCGCCGAACTCTATCGGATGTACTCCCGCTACGCGGAAAACCATCGCTGGAAACCGGAACTTTTATCAAGCAACGAAACCGGCGTCGGCGGCTTCAAAGAAGTGATCTTCATGATCAAAGGCAAAGGCACGTACTCGCGCATGAAATATGAAAGCGGCGTGCATCGTGTGCAGCGCGTGCCAATCACCGAATCATCCGGGCGCATTCACACTTCAACCGTGACCGTGGCCGTTTTGCCTGAAGTCGATGAAGTCGAGATCGACATTCCTGAGAAGGACATCGAGATCGATGTGTATCGATCGCAAGGCGCGGGCGGACAGAACGTGCAGAAGAACGCCACCGCCGTGCGCATCCATCACATTCCCTCCGGCATCGTCGTGCAGTGTCAGGACGAGCGATCGCAATTGCAGAATCGGCTGCGTGCGCTGTCGATCTTGCGGGCGCGGCTGTATGAGCTGGAAGAAGAGAAGCGTATGAAGGCACAGACCGACTCACGCCGATTACAAGTGGGCAGCGGCGAGCGCAGCGAAAAAATACGCACGTACAATTATCCGCAGAGCCGCGTCACCGATCATCGCGTCAACATCACATCGTATCAACTCGACAGCGTGCTCAATGGCGATCTTGATTTATTCATTGACGAACTCACCACGCGCGATCAAGCGGAAAAACTTCAGGCAGCCGGATTCTAGTTGATGAATAGTAATTAGTGATTAGTGAAAAGCGCGTCCACTAATTACTATTCACTAATCACTTCATCATGATCAACGCTTCATCAACCTTGAACAATCTCAAAGAAGATGCGATCGATCGTCTGACTCACGCCGATGTCGATTCGCCGCGCATCAGTGCCGAAGTGATCCTCGCTCACGCCATATCGCTAACCCGATCGCAGCTGCTGGCCCGATCGGACCTTAAACTCAACCCCGATCAACT
The DNA here is from genome assembly GCA_041497495.1 of Anaerolineae bacterium. GTDB lineage: Bacteria > Chloroflexota > Anaerolineae > Fen-1058 > Fen-1058 > JBGQGR01. The sequence goes on from JBGQGR010000138.1 coordinate 5,911, forward strand.
CTCCCGCTTCCAGATCGATCTCGATCGACTCGTCAAGGGCGAACCGCTGGCTTACGTTGTCGGCCATCGCGAATTCTACGATCTCGATCTGATCACCGATCAGCGCGCGCTGATTCCACGACCTGAAACCGAATGCCTCGTCGAAAAAGCGATCGATCTACTCAAAGCGCATCCGCATCCGCTCATTGCCGACATTGGCACTGGCAGCGGGGCGATCGCGGTCACGCTGGCGAAGCACTTGCCGTCGGCCATGGTCATTGCCACCGATCTCTCGCCCGACGCGATCGATCTCGCACGATCGAACGCACGCAAACACGACGTTGAAACTCGCCTCGATTTTCGCGTCGGCAATTTATTGCAGCCCCTTAGCGATCAAGTCGATCTCCTCGCCGCGAATCTGCCGTACGTCAACGATAAAGATTGGCCGTATCTCGCTAGAACCATTCGTGGTCACGAACCGCAGATGGCCTTTACCGGCGGGCCAGACGGATTGAATTTGATTCGCCAGCTTATGCAAGACGCGCCGCGCTGCATTAAGCCGCATGGATTTATCTTAATGGAGATCGGCGCGTATCACGGCGAAGAGGTCAGTTCGATCGCGCGCCAAAGTTTTCGGCAGGCCAAAATTTCGATCGAACTGGATTATGCGGGCTTAGATCGATTGGCAGTGATTCAAACGTAGGGGCGAGGTGACCTCGCCCTACAAAGGATCAAATCATGCGCACACTCGAAGTTCGACGCCACACCCTGCGGACTCAACCCGGTCACCATCTATCGCAAGCCGGAGTCGAACTGGCTCGCCACGTCGGCACACACATGGGCAAGTTCGATCGCGTCGTGACCAGCACCCTGCCCCGCGCGTTCGAAACAGCCATCGCGATGGGCTTTGCAATTGATGAACAACTGGATGCATTGAAAACATCCGGCCACGAGGTCGATGCAGAAATTAATTGGGATGCAGGTTTTGCTGAATGGGCCCGCGTCGTAAAGAAAGATGGCGCAGCTACGCGTTTCGCGCAAGCACAAGCTTTGGCATGGCGATCGATCGTGAATTCATTACCTGATAATGGCCGCGCCTTGATCATTACCCACGGCGGATTCATCGAAGCGGGCACCGCTGCGTGTTTACCACGAAACACCGTAATCAAACTTGGATCGTCCTGCAATTATTGCGAGGGCGTGCGCCTCACCTTCGATGGCGATGCGGTCGTCAATATAGAAATCCTGCGCGTGGATTCGTAAGGGCGAGCCCTGCAAAGCGCCCTGAGCAAAGCGAATGGGTTGTGCTCGCCCAAGGGCAGACACAAAGCCTACCCCTACAGTCAAAATGAAAACCACGATTCTCTTCCCCGACCAACTCGATATCGCCGCACAACTGTTACGCGATCACAAACTCGTCGCATTTCC
>JBGQGR010000139.1:0-7313 GCA_041497495.1 Anaerolineae bacterium
GATCTCTAATCTCTGATTTAGCATGGAGTGACATCGAACGAAGTCTACCACACCAAAGACAGCAGTTTCGTTTCTTTGAGACTTGTCAGGATTTGCTCATTGCTATGTTCGGATATACAATATGCTGCAAGATTTTATCCCGCATAAAGTGTCAAAGCGTGGATAAAGTCGGGTTCCTAGCCAGAACCGATACAGCTCAAGGGAGGAAATACATGCCCCGTTTATCATCGCCGATAGAGGATATCAAAGATCATTACACAGTCGTCGTGATCGGATCGGGTTACGGCGGCGGCATTGCCGCGTCACGTTCGGCGCGCGCCGGTCAACAAGTCTGTGTGCTCGAACGTGGCAAGGAGATTCAGCCTGGCGAATATCCCGACACCGAACTCGAAGCACTCCCTGAAATTCAAGTGAACTTGCCCGATCAAACGCTCGGCTCGCGCACCGGCCTATATGACGTTCACGTCAGCGACGATATGAATGTGCTGATCGGCTGCGGACTGGGCGGCACGTCGTTGATCAATGCCAACGTTGCCTCGCGGCCCGAACGGCGCGTGCTCGACGATCCGCGCTGGCCCCAAGCATTTCGCGACGACATCGATACACTGCTGATGCAAGGTTATGCGCACGCCGAAGAGATGTTAGGCTCGAATCCGTATCCCGATAATCTTCCGCCGACGCCAAAGATGCTAGCGCACCAAAAATCGGCAGGTGCGTTCAGCCCGGCCAAGTTCTATCGCTTGCCGATCAATGTGACCTTCCAAGACGGGGTCAACAAAGTCGGCGTGCAGCAACACCAATGCGTGCTGTGTGGCGATTGCATGTCAGGCTGCAACCACGGCGCGAAGAACACCGTCCTCATGAACTATCTGCCTGACGCGAAGAATCACGGCGCGGAGATCTTCACGCAAGCATCGGTGCGTTATCTCGAACGAAAGGACAATCGCTGGCACGTGCATTACGAAATCCTCGACGTGGGGCAAGAAGGGTTTGAAGCGCCGACCTCGGTCGTCACGGCGGATATTGTGGTTATGGCGGCGGGCACGCTCGGCACGACTGAAATCCTGCTGCGATCGAAAGTCGCGGGTTTATCCTTGTCCGATCAATTGGGCAATCGTTTTTCAGGCAACGGCGATGTGCTGGGCTTCGGTTACAACAACGACGTCGAGGTCAACATGGTCGGCTTTGGCAGTCGCAAGCCGGGGCAAATGGATCCGGTCGGGCCGACGATCATCACCGCGATCGATCTGCGTGAGCAGCCGAATCTTGAAGACGGCATGATCATCGAAGAGGGCGGCGCGTGCGGGCCGCTGGCCGCCTTCATGCCGAAGACCCTATCCCTCGCCGCCAAACTCGTCGGCCAAGACACGGACAGCGGGCTGGCCGATCTAATCGCGGAGAAGACGCGCGAACTCAACAGCTTCATTCGCGGCGCGTATCACGGCGCAGTGAAAAACACCCAGGTGTATCTCGTCATGGCCCACGACGACAGCGGCGGCAACCTCACGCTTGAAAATGATCGCTTGCAGATCAAATGGCCGGGCGCCGGTGATAAACCGTACATCGAATCCGTGAACAACAGTCTGGTGAAAGCGACCAAGCCATTGGGCGGCACCTACGTCGAAAATCCGGCGTGGAGCAAACTACAATCGAAGAACATGGTGTCGGCGCATCCGCTGGGCGGCTGCGTCATGGCCGAAGACGCGGAGCATGGTGTGACAAATCACAAGGGTCAGGTGTTCAGCGGAACGTCCGGCCCCCAAGTCTATGATGGCTTATACGTCAATGACGGCGCGATCATTCCACGATCATTAGGCACGAATCCACATATCACCATCAGCGCGGTAGCCGAACGGAATATGCTGCTGCTCGCGAAAGATCGCGGCTGGACGATCGATTACAGCTTCAGGCCGGTGGCACAGCCGATCGAGTTGGGCATCTTCCCGGCGAAACCCGGCATTCAATTCACCGAAGCGATGGAAGGTTGGTTCTCGACGAAGATCAAAGATGACTTTGAAGCCGGCCAGCGTCAAGGCAAAGAAGACGGTTCTTCCTTCCGCATCATCGTGACGATCCGATCGGATGACGTCGAACGCATGATGAGCGATCCTGATCATGCCGCACAACTCGTCGGCACGGCAACAGCACCTATGCTGTCGCCACAGCCACTCACGTTGACGGCTGGCAAATTCTATCTATTCATTCAAGACCCCGAGCAATTCAACGTGCGTTACATGCGCTATCGCATGAAGATGACGGCGCAAGATGGACAGGTATACACCTTCGACGGCAACAAAGAGATTCACAATGATCCCGGCTTCGATATGTGGGCTGATACGACCACGCTATTCATCACCGTGTACTCCGGCCCTGACATGAACGGCCCGGTCGTCGGTAAAGGCGTGTTGAAGATTCTGCCAAAAGACTTGCGGCATCAAATGACGACGATGCAAGTGCCGAACGCGAGAGACCTCGGCCAGCGCATTTCGATCCTTGCACGTTTTGGTCGCTTCTTCTGCGATCAACTGTTCGACCTCTACGGTGGTATCTTCGCTCGACCAAATGTATTCGATCCCGATGCAGCGCCACGTAAGAAGCGGCCCTTGCGCGTCGGCCCGCCCGAAGTGCATTTCTTCAAGACCGAAGACAACTTGCAGTTACGTCTCACCCGGTATCAAGGCGGCAGCCAAGGGCCGGTCATCCTCGCGCACGGCGGGGCCGTGTCCAGCCTCATCTATTCCACCGACTTGATCGAAACGAACCTCACCGAATACTTGTACGCCCATGGTTACGACGTATGGCTGCTTGACTATCGAGCAAGCATCGAACTGCCGTATGCGACCGCGCTCTACACCGGGGACGATATCGCCGTTTACGACTGGCCCGCCGCAGTGCAGAAAGTGCTGGAAAGAACCGGGGCATCCAGCGTGCAGGTCGTTTCACACTGTTATGGCGCCATCACGTTCAACATGGCGATGCAAGCCGGCTTGCAGGGCGTGCGCTCAGCCGTGTGCTCACAAATCGGATCGCATCCCGTAACCGTTCCGGCCAATCGCATCAAAGCGGGGCTGCATCTCGAAACATTCTTGAAAAACTTGGGCGTTCAGTCGCTGACCGCTTATTCTGACGCGCAGGCCGACTGGTCGGATCGCTTATACAACGCAGCGCTCAAGCTGTATCCGGGCGAATATGAAGAGTGGTGCACGAGTGCGGTATGCCATCGCCTGACGTTCACATACGGGCTGCTGTATGCACATCATCAACTCAACGCGCTCACGCACGACCATTTGCATGAACTGGTCGGGGCCGCGCCCATCAGCATGTTTGAGCACCTGAGCGTGATGGTTCGCGCCGGGAAAGTCGTCAATCACACCGGCGAAGACGTTTACCTGCCGCACATCGATCGGATGAAGATCCCGATCGCGTTCATTCACGGCGAAGATAATCAAACGTGGCTGCCCCAGAGCACGCGCACGACGTTTGATCTGTTGTGCGCGACGAACGGCAAGGATTTGTACAGTCGCTACTTGATTCCGCACTACGGCCACCTCGACTGCATCTTCGGCCAGAACGCGCACCGCGACGTATACCCATTGATCTTGAAACATCTCGAAGCGACGCAATAAATCTTGCCATAGAGGCGCTGAGACGCAGAGGCCTTAAGATTCTCTGCGTGCCTTAGTGTCGCTATGTTCGGGGTTAAGCCATGACTCAGAATAACGCCGAAACCCTCGATCAATCGAATGACATGCGGCCCGTCACCGGCACGGTCGATATTGATGTGCCCATCGACGTATTGTGGGCATGCTTCGCCAATTCGAATTTGTGGCCGCGCTGGAATGAGTGCATGTTCTGGGTGCTCAATCGCGATCTGGTTTTGGGGCAGCGACTCATCTGGGCGTTTGAGCCGATGAAATGGTGGTATCTTTATAAGCTGCCCGGGGTCGCTACGCTTGTCGAAGTTGAACCGCGCCGGAAGGTCACCTGGGAGATCACGGCGCTGCCAGACTTCTACGCACGCCATAAATATTTCATGGAAGATCTGGGCCATGGTCGATCGCGTTTCGGCTCGTGGGAAAAAGCGATGGGGCCGACGTTCCACGCGTTGCAGTCCTTCTGGGTTGCACACTTTGTTTTCGTGAAGGACGAATCACTCAAGGGTGCGCAGCTGCTCGAAGAAGTTTATCGACGCGCGGGTAACCTCGACGAATCGAACTTGCCCCACAAGAATTACCTGCCGACGATCATTGCCGCAGTCATCGTCATGAACAGTGTGCTGAATATTCGCAACCTGTTACGCAGGCTCAAGCATCGTCGTTAATGACTCAGAATACGCACCGTCACACTCGCGCAGGCGGGTGTCCAGTCAGTGCGGATTGGATTCCCGCCTTCGCGGGAATGACAACCTGCCTGATTAGCGTAAGGTGAGTTAATGATCAGGAGACTCCTGGCGTGTTATTCGGAGCAAGCGCAGTGAGCGAGGAACACATGCAGTGCCGTGCTCCCATCTCCACCACGACATGCTCGTGCGTTGGCCTCGTTAGAGATTTCTCGCGCCGCACGGCATGACATCCAACAATCACTATGATCCGACTCTTACGCTTTGGCACGCCAACCCAATCGCCACCGCTGTTTGCGATCCCCGGTCTTGATGGATCGATCGGCAGTATTCAGCCCATCGTCGAAGCGTTGGCGAAGCAGCGCGAAGTGATCGTCGCAGATTTCAGCGCAGAAACGAATTCGACACCGGAAGCGCTGGCGACGGAAATTGCGAATGTGATCAAAGCGGAAGGCCGAGACACTATCGACGTGATGGGCCAATCGATCGGCACGATACTGGCCGCCCAAGTCGCCTCATTGCACGGTTTGCCCGTGCGCAAAGTCGTGCTGACCTGCACCTTCACCATTCTGCGCTGGAAACTGCTTCGGCTGGTCGTCACCCTGTCAAGGATGGCACCGCTGTGGTTATATCGTCTCACCTCGTGGCTGAGCGTCGCCATTTCGTGTGGGCCAATCGGCAATGGAGGGCATCATCCTGCGTTTGCGGCTGCGCGTGACGCGGATAAAAACGTCGTCGCGAAACGGACCGCGTGGCAAATCGATCGCGACTTCGCCCACGATCTAGTTCGCATTCGAGGACCGCTGTTGATCCTAATGGGCAGCAGCGATCGATTTGTTCCCAACGCGAAGAAAGAGATCGCCAAGTTGCGCATGATGTTCGCGCCGCAGCCCGCAGCCAGCCTCGACGTTATTCCCGACGCCGGGCATATCTTCTTACCCTCGGCTGCGGTCGCGTTGGCTGTCGTTAAAATCGAGGAGTTCTTGCGATGAAGCTCGTGTTAGAGATCGAATTGAATGCACAGCACTTGCGCATTGGCTTGATCGCCGGCCTGATCGCCGTGCTAATCACGACCGCTGTGAACGTTGCAAGTCGAGTGGTCGGTTGGGAGCCTGAAGGCATGGATCTGAAGAACATGGCCGAGTTTTTTGTAAATCCAGCGCGCGATCCGGCGACGGCCTTCGTGCTCGGCACGATCCTGCACATTCTATCGGGTGGCGTTTACGGTGTGGTGTATGCGCTGCTGATTAAGTCGTTCAGTCCAATCGGCGGCGTGCTCTTCATGTTCGCCAACTGGCTGCTGATGATGTTAGTGCTCTTCCCTGTGACAAACCGGGGCTTCTTCGGTTTGAATCAAGGATCGATGATGCCCGTTGCAACATTTATCTTGAACATGCTCTAGCGCGTCGTGTTCGGCGTGCTAGCGCGGCGCATGAACGCAGGAGCGCCGCAACCAAAGACCCCGTAACGCGGCATTTATAGTCGCGCCCCGCGCACCCGAAGGGTAGCATTGAAAGGATTGCAATGTCAGCACTCACCTGGGAAGAACGAAGTGAACTGGCTCAACGTTTCGCTCCGCACCCGGTATTGTTTCCTGAACAACAAGAACGAAGCCGGTTCGGAAAACCGATGGGGGACATTGGAGATTATCACCCACGCGGAATTCGGCCACTGCTTGAACGCAGTCAACTCTCTTCGGACCTTTTGCAGCCGCGTCGCGCGGCGATCTCGGTTTGCCCGAAGAATAAGAAACTGATCGCGGTCCTGTAGATCAACAGCGGCGGTTTATCGACGGGGATGCCGGTCAACAAAATATTTTCGCCATGCGCGATCTTTAAGGCCCACGAACTGAACAGCGCTTCGTCGGGGTGAAAGCGATTATCGAACGCAGGACCAAGTCGCAATGCAAAGGCGAGCAAGCACAGCAACAGCAAAAAAATGTTGGTAACGCGCTGGGAAGGCATCGAGCGAAGTCTACCATAATCTAATATCGTTCATCGTTCAACAGAGAGTACAGCATTATCAATGATCCCTTACTCTTGTTCTATTCCCTTGATCGAACAAATGCGTATAATCAAACCTGTTTGAGATAGATTCAAGCGCGCCATCCGCTAAAGGAGAAATGAAGATCTACAACCGACTGCCAGCCAAGAAGTCGCCCAGTTCGAGTTAGCCGTTGATATCGGGAGGGTACATGCTAGTCCATCAGCCGATTCCTGTATACCCCAAAAGATTTTTTCATCCTCTACTACTCTTGAGTTCCTCGAGAGCAGGTCAATCTCAAACAGCCCCCAGCCAAGCACTTAGCCAATCAAAAATCGTATCGCCAATTGCAACGAAATCATCTTCGGACGATGCCACTCGGGCATTCGATGGCATTAAATGGGAGGAGACATGTTCATTTCCAAATTTCGATCGTGGTCCGTCGCGCAGCGCACTCTCTGCCTGATCACAATCATCTGCCTGTTCACCAGCCTGGGAATGACTACCCAGCCGATCATTCTGAGCAAGCCCGACGGGCCAACCAGCCTACCCGCCCCATCGAACGGCTTGTACCTAAGCAACAGTGCTACTAATCCCGGCATAGTCGATCATATCGAACCGGATAGTTCGCTATCGACATATTACATGCGCCCGGTCGGCGGGGTTAACCCGTTGAGTCATTTTGCACTCGCCTCGAATGGGACGCTGTACTTCACGGATGGCAGCAGCAAGCACATCTTCTCAGTCGATGCAAGTATGAATGAAACCACGGTATACACGGACACCAGCAACCGACCTGTTCGGGATCTGGCGTACGATGCAGGCGGCCATCTCTACTACTCAGTTGGCACCGGCATAGACAACGGGGAGATTCTCGAACTGAATTCGAACTTCACTGCCGGAGTGGTGACTTACACAGTGAATGTGCTAGATGTCAATATGCGGTGGCAAGGCGACTTTGCTTATGATGGCAGCAACAATTTGTACCTCA
>JBGQGR010000140.1:0-7224 GCA_041497495.1 Anaerolineae bacterium
ATCGACATCAAAACTCGTTTGAGCCGATCGCCTCTCTCCACCACCGATGTGCCCGGCTCGATCACGCTAAAGCCCGGCGGCGTCACGCGCAACATCGCCGAAAATTTGGCGCGGCTCGGCGTGCCGATCATTTTTGCGGGCATTCTGGGCGATGATCCGCAAGCCCGCGTGTTGATCGATCTATCGTGGGCGGCGGGTCTTGAAGTGCGCGCCATTTCCCGATCGGTTCCCGTGCCCGACGATCTCACGCGGCTCAAGCTGAGATCGAATCTGCCTACCGCAACTTTGAATGTTGTGATCGCGCCGGATGGACGACAGCTCGCCGGTGCGTTCGACGGTGACTTGCTGAACGCGTTACAGCCCAGCGATCTCGATCCGCTGCGTGAGGCGATCCAATCTGCCTCGGCAGTCATTTGCGATTGCGGACTGCCCGCTGATGTATTACTGCACCTCCGATCGATCCTCGCGTCTGAATGTTTCTTCTACTGCAATCCCGGCTCGGTTGCATTGTCGCCGCGCCTGGAGCCGTTGCTCGATCGGCTTGATCTCATCACTTGCAATCATTTGGAAGCGGGCGCGTTGACCGGCGTGAAGATCGACGGCCCGGCCAAGTTGATCTCGGCGGCGATGATCTTGGTGAAGAGCGGCGTTAAACGCGCGGTCGTCACCTTCGGCGAGCGCGGCCTCGGCTACGCCGATGAAGCGCGCAGCCAGTATCATCCTGCGCTGCCAGCCGAGTTGATCGATGCGACGGGTGCGGGGGACGCGCTGGCTGCCGCCATGATCGAAGCGCTGCTGGATAATCAGCCGGTTCAAGCCGCCCTCAAACGCGGCCTCGCCGCCGCCGCGATCACGTGCGAATCGGAAGACAGTGTCTCAGCGATGATGTCACGTCAAGCGATCGAAGAGAGAACTTGATCCACGCAAAGTGTTAACGAATGAACATCGAATCAACGAATGCGCGCGGACCCCATTCGATGATTTGTTGTGCCGAAGGCAATTCGATGACGCCGCGCAGTTCGATCCGTTGTATGCGGTGTGGGGAAGGAAACATGATGCGTGATCACATTATCGCTCATCACTTTTCGCTGAGCATCATCCACGCTCTCAACACCTCGGCGACACTCCACGCTTGCGCGGCGCAGCCTTTAGGCAGATGCGGTGGATTGCCTTCAAAGATTTCGCTGATCGATCCGAGGCCGGCATCTTGCAGATGATGTTCGAATGGCAATAAGAAACTTCGCGCAGTATCTCGATCGTGATATACGTTGAAGTGCGCTTCGGCGAACGGGCCGATCAGCCACGCCCAGACTGTGCCCTGATGATAGGCCCCATCGCGATGGACGGTATCGCCCATGTATTGTCCAATATACGCACCATCGACCGGTGTGAGCGAGCGCAGACCGAATGAAGTCAGCAGCTCGCGCGCGCAAATATCGACGACGGATCGCGCTCGATCGGTCGGCAGCAGACCAGGTTCAAGCGCCAGTGCGATCAATTGATTCGGCCTCAACGCTTTGTCGTCGCCGTTCGGCGTATCGATCACATCATATAAGTAGCCGCCCTCGGCAAACCAGAATCGATCAGCAAAGGCCGTCGAGGCAGTATCCGCCCATTTTGAATAGAGTTGGCTTTCATCCGTGCGATCGAGTTGTCGAGCGAAGCGCGCCAGGCTGCGCAGCGCATGAATCCATAACGCATTGATCTCCACCGGCTTGCCGATGCGCGGCGTCACGACCCATTCGCCGACTTTCGCATCCATCCACGTCAACTGCACACCCGCTTCGCCTGCAACCAACAGCCCATCTCCATCGATGTGAATGTTGTAGCGCGTGCCTTTCACATGCCAATCGACGATGTCTTTCAAAACCGGATACAACTCACGCGCCAGATCGAATTCGCCCGATAGCGCCACAGTCTGATCGATCGCGTGAAAATACCACAGCGTCGCATCGACGGTGTTGTATTCGGGTGTCTCGCCTTGATCCGGAAACCGATTGGGCAGCATCCCCTGATCGACATGCGCGGCAAACGTTTTCAAGATCGATCGCGCCACATCGAAGCGCTTGGTCGTCAGGCACAGACCCGGCAGCGCGATCATCGTATCGCGCCCCCAATCGCCGAACCAGTGATAACCGGCGATGATGGTTCTTCCTTGAGTTGATTGGATCGATCGGGCGACGATGAATTGATCGGCGGCAAGTCCCAACTGTTGAATCCAGTATGGTTGATCGGATAAGCCCGCATGCTCGATCGTCGATCGCTGCCGATCGCGTTCAGTTTGTAGAGCGGCTGTCCAATCGAGTGAAGTAGCCTCTTCGATCGAAGCCACGATGCAAATCGTTTCGCCGGGCATGAGCCGCACGTGAAAAACGCCGGCGGCAAATAAATCTTCGGTGTGATCAAGGCCGCGCTCGCTTTCGATGCGATGCTTAAAGTTCAAATACCAATGTTCAATCGGAGTAAAAGTGCCGCGATCAATTTTGATGAAATACGGGACGGCATTTTCAAACGCTTGAATGCGAACGCCGTTGGCAATAGATTGAACCATCGGCGTCCAAGTGCCCTGCGTCTCGCTGTGATGATCGCGATAAGTACACAACGCCGTGAGATCAAGATCGATCGGATCGCTGCCGCGCGCGTAGGTATAAGTAATGAAGGTGGTATTGTGATCATGCACCAGCCACACGCGCTTGATCAAGTGTGCTTCGGCGAGGGCGTACGTCCAAGTGGGGATCGAGCCATCCAATTGAAATGACTCGATTAACAGATAACCTTGCGGATCGATCGAACCGTCAGCCCATTCATTCGCATCGAGGGCGAATGATGCGCCATGCAAGTGTGCCACGGCATCGAGTTTGGATAACAGCAGCGTTCGACCGAGCGGCGGCTGCAACGCGGCGACGAGCAGGCCGTGATACCGTCGAGTGTTCGCGCCTGCGATCGTGCCCGCCGCATAGCCACCGAGGCCGTTGGTCACCAGCCATTCGCGCCGCAGGGCTTCAGCGGCGCTGCCGCAAATGCCGCGTCCGAATTCGATCACGGTCAGCCTTGTGTGTAGCGACGCTCCGGTGGAGCGTCTTAATTGTGGAGACGTTCCGCCGGAACGTTTCTACCCTTACGTCCTCACCACTGAATTGTCTTCGCCGTAACCGTTGGGCACGTAATCATCGGCGGCCCAATCATTTTCCCAGCGTGAATTGTCCAGCCAATATCGGAATTGATAGTCTTGATCCGCGCCCAACGTCAGCGCGGTGGCGAACACGCCGTCTTTCTTGCGCCGCTTCATCGGCGTGGCGGCTTTGTCCCAATGGTTGAAATCGCCCACCACGGTGACGGTCGCCGCGCCGCATTCGGGCGGCATTTCAAATGTGACTTTGATTTTTCTTTTGTTGGCTAGTGGCGTTTTCTTGAGCATATTAGTCTCCTCTGACTGAACTCAACTGCATTCCGCTGGCACCTTTATTATATCTCGAAATGAATTCAGAAAACAAAAAGCGACGCCGGCCAAACGGCCAATGTCGCTTGCCAGAACGATCGGGGTTAACGGTTAAGCGGAAGGATTGACCAGCGCGTGGATTTGATCGACCAGCTTCGGCGTATCGATACTCTTCAATAAGATCGCGGACGCACCAGCCTCGCGCGCCTCTTGCAGTTCGACCGTATCGGCTTCATACGAAGGCAGCACGACAATGCGGGTCTGCGCGTTGGTTTGACGAATGGCCTGGCAGACCAACAGATTAAAGTAAGTAATGCGCGAGATGCCCAGAATGACCACGTCGGGGTTTTCGGCGAGGACGAGCGGCACGTTGTCGAGTTGGCAATCGATGGCATCGACGACATGAAAGGCTTCAGCGGCCGCGAGACGCGACGACAGCGATCGATAGACGATCGGATTTTCGCACATCAAGGCCACACGGATCGGTTGAGCAGCTGCTGCGGAATGCGGCGAATCCATACCAGCAAGCATACCGAATTCGCTGCGGCGCGTTTAGTGCAAGATTGCATATCGCTGGGGTGATGAATGACACGCGCAGGATGAATTTAAGCTAGAAGTGAAGCCGCAGCGCGATCGACCAGCCAGGTCAATCCGTTCGTTACGGGTTTCACGAATTGTGCGGGATATCGATCGAGATCGGGCGGACCTTGTAAAACGGATCGAAGCGCAGCTGCTTTGTCGATGCCCGCGATTAAAAAAATAATCTGCTGGGCATGATTAATGACCGGAGGGGTAAGCGTAATCCGATCGGCCTGCAGCTGCTCAACGTGATTTGCGATCACCCAGCGGCGCTGCTCATGGATGGCAGTGGTCTGCGGAAACAACGAAGCCGTATGCCCATCCGCGCCCATGCCCAACAGGATCAGATCGAAGCGAGGAAATAAACTCATTCCGCCAGACGACAAGATCGGCAGCCCGCCAGCCGGTGTGCCCGGAGTGGCATCCGGCTTGAGCTGTTCGCCAAAAACTTTTCGTAATTCATATTCATAAGCGAAGGCAGCTTGCTGCGGATCGTCTTCAGCGTGAATCCGATGCACGTTCTGATCAGCCACCTTCACCTTGGACAACAGCGCAGTCTGCGCCAGGCCATAGTTGCTGTCGTGATGATCGGGCGGCACACAGCGCTCATCGCTCCAGAAGAAATAAACTTTGTCCCATGCAAAATCTTGGTGGTCGCGCGCGAGGATTTCGTACAATTCACGGGGCGTCGATCCGCCGGACAACGCGACCGTGAATCGATCTGAACTTTGGATCGCCGCCGAACCGATCGAGATGAAGCGCTGAGCCGCTTCGCTCGCCAGTGCAGTCCCATCTTCAAGCACGATCAGATTATCAATCATCTGCCTCGCCACACGAACTGCGCCAGCGGCGATCCTCGCCCAATAATTTCACGGCGTCGAACGGTCCCCATGAACTCGGCTCGTAAAAGTACAACGGCACCACTTTCGATTCCCAAGCCTGCACCACAGGATCGACGGCGCGCCAGGCCAGTTCGATCTCATCGGCGCGCGTAAACAGCGCGGCATCGCCTTGGATCGCATCCATCAACAAGCGTTCGTAGGCTTCGGGCAAGGGCGCATGATTGAAATCGGTGGCATAGTGCATATCCATATCCACCGTCTGGCGTTTCATGCCCGCGCCGGGCACTTTCGCTTCAAAGCGCAAGTGCATGCCCTCATCCGGCTGAATGCAGATCGTCAAGCCATTCGGCGTCAGCTGCTCGCCGCGATCCAGCGGAAACAAGGAATGCGGCGGCCGCTTGAACTCAATCGTAATCTCGGTCGATTTCGCGGCCAGCATTTTGCCGGAGCGCAAGAAGAACGGCACGCCCTGCCAGCGCCAATTGTCGATATACAATTTCATCGCGCCAAAAGTCGGCGTGTTCGATTTAGGCGTCACACCTTTTTCATTGCGATAGCCCACATATTGGCCCGGCATCGTATCGGTCAATTGAATGGGTCGCAGCGCTTGCAGCACTTTTACTTTTTCATCGCGCAGGGCGTGCTCGTCAAATGCGTAAGGCGGCTCCATTGCCGTCAGCGTCATCAACTGCAGCAGATGGTTCTGAAATATATCGCGGCCGATACCGGCGGTGTCGTAATAGCCGGCGCGCGATTCCACGCCGACCGTTTCGGCCACAGTGATCTGCACGTGATCGATGTAGTTGCGATTCCAGATCGGCTCAAAGATGGCGTTGGCAAAGCGAAACACGATCATGTTCTGGACGGTCTCTTTGCCCAGATAATGATCGATGCGATAGATCTGATCTTCGGCGAACACGTAATGCAATTGGTGGTTGAGCTGCATCGCTGATTGTAGATCGCGCCCGAACGGTTTCTCGACAATGATGCGCGTCCAGCCTTTGGGGGTTTCATTAAGACTGGCCGCGCCCAAATTGCGCGCGATGACCGGATAAGCCTCGGGCGGCGTCGCCAGATAAAACAGTCGGTTCATCCCGGCTTCATTCGGCAGAGCAGCCAGCAGCGGCCCCAAAGCCGCATAGCCCTCGGCTTGATCGAATTCCGATCGCACATAGCGCAGGCTGGGCGCAAATTTGTCCCACATCGCCGGATCGACTTTGACGCGCGAGAACTGCTCCACCGATTGGCGCATCTCGGCCCGATACTTATCGTCGTCCCACTCGCGCCGCGCAAAGCCGACGATCGCGAAACTTTCCGGCAGCAAATCTTGCACGAACAAGTTATACAACGCCGGCAGCAGCTTGCGATGGCTGAGATCGCCGGTGACGCCGAAAATCTCAATGGAAAAAGGCGGAAGGTTGCGTGTGTTAGGCATAGTTTTTCTCAATGACAAATGACCAAATGAGCAAATGACAAATTCTTGAGCACTATTTTGTCATTTGAAATTTTTCACACTTGCACCACCACACGACGTGCGTGGCAGCCCAGGTGCTTGTCATTCTGTCTTAATCGCGTGTCCGCCGAATTGATTGCGCAGCGCGGCCAGCATCTTGAACGAATACGAATCGTCTTGGCGGCTGAGGAAGCGCATCATCAACGACAGGGTAATGACCGGAGCGGCCACATCTTCGTTGATCGATTCAAAAACCGTCCAACGTCCTTCGCCGGAATCCTCGACGTACGGCTTGATGTGCGTCAAATTCGGATCTTCAGCTAAGGCATTCGCGGCTAAATCCAGCAGCCATGATCGAACGACGCTGCCGTATCGCCAGACTTCTGAAATTTGGTGCAGGTCGAGATTGAAATCTTTACGCGCTTTCAATATCTCAAAACCTTCGGCGTACGCTTGCATCATGCCATACTCAATGCCGTTATGCACCATCTTCGTAAAGTGACCCGATCCGCTCGGCCCCACATGTCCCCAGCCCTTATCTTTCGCTGGCGCTAAAGTCTCAAAGATCGGGGACAAGCGATCAACTGCTTCTTTATCGCCGCCGATCATTAAACTATAACCTTCTTTCAAGCCCCAGATGCCGCCACTGGTGCCTGAATCGACGAAGTGCACACCTTTCGTCTTCAATGCTTCGGCGCGGCGCATAGTATCGTGGAAATTGGAATTGCCGCCGTCGATGATCGTATCGCCTTTGGCTAACAAGCCCATCAGCTGATCGATCATATCGTCGGTCGGTTTGCCGGCCGGCACCATAATCCATACCACGCGCGGTGCTGTCAGTTTCTCGATCACTTCTTTCAGCGAATACGCGCCGACCGCGCCTTCTTTTTCGATCTCTTTGATCGGATCGG
>JBGQGR010000141.1:0-7220 GCA_041497495.1 Anaerolineae bacterium
ATCGTGTGTCACGACTGAGCCCGCACCGGTCTTTGCGCCGGCGCCAATTTTGATCGGCGCGACGATCAACGTATCGACGCCAATAAACGTATTATTGCCGATCTCAGTCGGCAATTTCTTTTCGCCGTCGAAGTTCGCGGTGATCGTGCCCGCGCCAATGTTCACATTCGATCCGATCGTCGCGTCGCCTAAATAACTGAAGTGGCCTTGCTTCGTGCCTTCGCCCAGTTGGCTGTTCTTGACTTCGGCAAAGTTGCCGACATGCACGCCTTTCGCCAAGCGCGCGCCTTTTCTCATGTGCGAGAACGGCCCAACACTTACATGATCTTCTAAGACTGCGCTTTCGATCATTGAGGCAGTGATCTCGCAGTGATGGCCGATCTGGCTGTCCCGCACGATCGAGTTCGGGCCGATCACGCAATTACTTCCTATCGATGTCTGACCTTCGAGTGACGTGTTGGGCAGAATCACCGTGTCTGGATCGATCGCCACACTCGCTTCGATATACGTTCGCGCCGGATCGATCAACGTCACGCCGTTCAGCATCCACTGCCGGTTGATCCGCTCGCGCATGATGTGTTCCGCATGAGACAGTTCAACTCGATCGTTGATGCCCATCACTTCGAGTTCGGTGCCTTGAAATGTTGTGATCACCGTCTGCTCTTTCGCAGCTAGTTCGACCAGATCGGTCAAATATAATTCGCCATGTCCGGCTTGCGGTCTTAATTGAGGCAGATGTTCCAAAAGCCACCGCGTCTCATAACACACCGGCCCGGCATTCACTTCCTCGATCTGGCGCTGCTCCGCCGTCAACTCTTTGTATTCGATGATGGAGGTAATGTTGCCCGCCATATTGCGGATGATGCGGCCATAGTTGTTCTCCGGATCGATCGGCTTGAAAGTCAGCAGCGCAACTTTCGCGCGTGCACTTACGCGCGCATCGATCAGGCCGATCAACGTCTGCGCGGTGATGAAGGGTGTATCGCCGTAGATCACCAAGACCGTATCCGCCTTCGGATCGATCTGATCGCGGGCTTGCAGCACCGCATGTCCTGTGCCCTTTTGCTCGGTTTGCCGCATATATTTGACTCGTTCGCCGAGCGTGTTCTGAACTTCCGCTGCGCCAAAACCGATCACGACGATCGGCTTGCGGCGGCTGATCGAGCTGACTGCGTCGATCACGTAATCGATCATCGATCGGCCGGCCAGGGTATGCAGCACTTTAGGCCGCGTCGATTTCATGCGCGTGCCTTGCCCGGCGGCGAGGATGATGCATTGGATGTTAGAGGTTGGAAGTTGGAGGTTAGAAGATGGAGCATTCATTTGAAAACCATCAGTGTGCATTAAGCACTACACCTTGTGCATTGATCAATGTCCATGCGTCAAGCGTTCGATCAACCGATTCGGGAAATTGAGATCACGCATTTTCTTTTGCGTCACCTCGACTGGATATTTAGCGCGCCGATGTTCCCATTCGCCGGTTTCGATATCCAGCATACCGTACGCCGCATCCGGATTACCGTCGCGCGGCTGACCGACGCTGCCCGGATTGATGATCCAGCGGCCGCTGTTCAGCGAAACTACTTTGTTCCATTGCGCCGTGCGCTGCACACACAATCGATCTGAATCCTGCGCCATGAAATAAGCCGTGGGCCAATGCGTATGGCCGACAAAACAGGCCTGTGTCGTTAAGATCGAAAAATTTAATTCAGCCGTCAACGGATCGAGAATATATTCTTCGATCGGATTATTCGGACTGCCGTGTGCCATGGTATAACCTGCTTCAATCGCAATCGGCTTCAACGACTCCAGGTAGGCTCGATTATCCGCCGTCAAATTATTCTGCGTCCAGATCGCCGACTCGCGCGCATCACTGTTGAAGTTGCGCAGATCGAGTTTGCCCAATGCCGCCCAATCGTGATTGCCGGCCAAACTGAAATGCGGTAGTTCGCGCAGCCGATCAATCACTTCGTTGGCGTCTGGACCATAACCGACCAGATCACCCAAGTGCCAGACCTTAGCATACGATCCGGCATCGGCTAACACCGCGTCTAATGCGGCCAGATTGGCGTGAATATCCGAGATGATTAAATAGCGCATGGCGGAGTTCGAAAAGTTTAACACGATTCAGCTGCTTTGGCTAGGCTTGTCGCGCGTGTGTCGCAGCGGTATAATCACGCGAGTCTAATTTGTAGAAGAGTCATCCCAATGCTTCGCCTTAATCGATCACCATGCCCACTTTAGATTCCACTGCCATCGAAATCGTCAGCCGCTCACCCGATCAAACATTTCGCCTGGGTGAACACCTCGGTCGATTGCTGTGCGGCGGCGAAGTGATTTGTTTAGCGGGACAACTCGGCGCGGGCAAGACCGTTTTCGCGCAGGGCATCGGTCGGGGGTGGGGTGCAGCCGATGAGCTCACCAGCCCGACGTTTACTTTGATTCACGAACTTCACCGGGCGATCGATCGATTGAAGTTGTATCACATCGATCTCTATCGATTGGAAAAAGAATCCGAAGCGTGGTTGTTAGGCTTGATCGATTTGATGGACGAAAGGGCCAGTGTGTTGATCGAATGGCCGGAGCGCGCCCGATCGATCCTCCCGCCCGATCGGTTGTGGATCGCTTTTGAGTACATCGACGAAGCGCAGCGGCGGTTGATCTTCACTGCAACTGATCCATTTCATCAAAGTTTACTCAATTCCCTCCCCCGTGAAACGGCGCGCGAGCGGGGTTAGGGTGGGGGTTCATGCTCTTAGCGATCGATACATCCACTCGAATTGCCAGCATCGCTGTCTATGACGGGTCGATTGTGCTCGCCGAATTCACGTGGCAAACCGGCGATCATCATACGGTTGAATTGATGCCGCGCATTGTCGACTTGCTCAATCAAGCCGGCGTCGCGATCGATCAGCTGACCGGCCTGGCTGTGGCGATCGGTCCTGGATCCTATACCGGCGTGCGCGTAGGCGTAGCGGCGGCTAAAGGATTGGCACTTGCACGCAACATTCCCATCGTCGGCGTGCGATCGTCGGATATTGTGGCGTATGCCCAGCCGCCGATCGAAGATCGATTAGTCGTTGTCCTGCCAGCAGGGCGCAGTCGATTGATCGTCGCGCACTATGATCGTGCTGATAATGAATGGCGGCAGCGCGGCGATTATGCGCTGACTAACGCGCGTGACTTGGGACAAGATTGGATCAAGCCAACTCTATTGTGCGGCGAACTCTCTTCATCGGATCGAGAAGAGATCTCGCAGAGATTGAGCGCTCGCGCTCGCATCGTATCGCCCGCGTTGAGTCTCCGGCGCGCCGGTTACTTGGCCGAGATAGGCTGGCGTAGAATCCAATCGGGCTACCGTGATGATCCCGCGCAGCTGCAACCCATCTACGTTGCGTCCGTTGCGCTTGAAGGAGCCAAATGAGTAACGGCGGGCTGCCTTATCGTATCGATCCGATGCGCTGGGAAGACGTGCCGGCCGTCATGGCTATTGAACGCCAGTCGTTCACGCTGCCGTGGTCGGATTACACCTATCGGCACGAATTACTGGAGAACGTCAACTCGCATTATTTTGTCGCGCGGCGGATCGATCAGACGGCCGCCAAACGATCGGGTTTGTTTTCGCGCTGGCGCAACAATCCTAAAGCGGCCGTCCCGATTGTGAGTTATGGCGGCTTCTGGCTGATCGCCGAGGAAGCACACATCAGCACCCTCGCCTCTCATCCCGACTGGCGCAGACGCGGGGTCGGTGAATTGATGCTGCTGGCGATGATCGAGCGCGCGCTGCACCTGAATGCGTCCATGGTCACGCTGGAAGTTCGCGTGACGAATGAAGTGGCAAAAAATTTATATCTTAAATATGGTTTTGATTACGTGGGCATGCGACCGCGTTATTATCGCGACAATAATGAAGACGCCGATCTGATGACGGTCGATGGTGTGCAAAAACCGGAGTATCGCCAGAAGTTGCAAGCGCTGCGGGCTGCCCTTGAAGATCAACTGCGACAGGCCGTAGCGCGAGCCTCACATGAAACATCCTGAGCGAACTCTTCACCCGCTTCACGTCGATCGAGCCTCGCGTTGTCGACGAAATTCCGCGCGTTCCTCAGCCAGCGCTTTGATTGTTGTCAACTGACTCTCGGCGCTCGCTCGCCACGAATCATCCCCGGCGACGGAGAGAAAATATTCCAGATCGGCAATGGCCTGCGGACTATCACCGCGCAGCTGATAGGCAATCGCTCGATTGAACCACGCCTCGCTGCGAAAAGGTGCCAAGTCCATGACGCAGCTCATGTCTCGAATCGCGCGATAGAAATTTTCCAATTCGCGCCAGTACAACACGCCGCGATTGAAATGCGCGGAGATGAAATTGGGTTTCAGATCGATCGCGCGGCTGAAATCATTCACGGCGGATTCGTACTCACGCCGCTCGCCGCTTAAGTTGCCAAAGTGGCGATGCATATTGCCGCGCCAATAGTAAAATTGGCCCAGCATATTTTTTAACCAGTGTGGAGCGCGCATCAAACGATCGGGTGACATGCTGGCCACATTATAGTTCGATCAAACGTGTTGGACAAATCGCAGGAGTTCGTGTATACTCCGCGTCCGTTGGGTTAGAGAAATTGTTTGGAGGATGCCATTGGCCAATATCAAATCAGCAATCAAGCGAATTCGCAGCAGCAAACGGCGAGCTGTGCGCAACAAACTGGTGCGCACGCAAGCCAAATCGGCGGTGAAAGAAGCGCGAGGCAGCCTGACTTTGGGCGATCAGAAAGCGATCGAGGTTAATCTGAGCGCAGCATCTAGCGCGTTGGATAAAGCCGCCGCGAAGGGCGTTATTCACAAGCGTAATGCCGCGCGCCGCAAAGGCCGCTTGATGAAAGCCGCCGCCAAGGCCGCCACTGCGAAGTAATTTTGTTACATCAGTCCTTAAATAGTCGTTGAGGGAAAATCTCAGCGACTATTTTCTTACTCTTGACATTAGAACATATGTTCTATATAATGACCTCATCGCAATTTTGTGAGGTGCTCGATGCAAAAACATGAACTCGAATGGCAAGCCGATCGAATTGAAATGGTGCTGCGCGATCACAAAGCGCCCGCGCGTGTGACCGGTGGCAATGTGACGCCGCGCGGGATTCAATTCTTATTGCAGACTGCGCCCGGCATCAAAGTCAATCGCGTTGAAGCCCTGTCGCGCGAAATTGCCATGGCGCTCGGCGCGTCGAATGCGCGCATCAGCACCCATGATGGCGCGGTGCGCATCGAGATTCCCCGATCGGATCCGCAGCCGGTGAAGTTGCTGCCGCTGATGGCGCGTCTGCCGCAGATTCCTCTCGGCGCCGCGGTGTTAGGTCTGGCTGATGATGGTGCGCCTTTGCTGCTGCGCTTGCCTTCAACCGATGTGGCGCATGTGTTGGTGGCTGGCACTACCGGCTCAGGCAAGACGGCGTTAGTGCAAGCGATGATCGTTTCGTTAGCCATGTCGCTGCGTCGATCGCACATGCAGTTTGTGTTGATCGATCCAAAGGGCCGGGCGTTTGAAGGACTGAGTACTCTGCCGCACTTGCTGAAGCCGATCGTCTCTCAAGCCGATCGAGCAGCGCAAACGCTGAATGAGCTGGTGTCACTGATGGAGACACGCGATCGAACGCGCGTGACCGATCCGCGTATTGTGATCGTGTTGGACGAGCTGGCTGATCTGGTGCAGACTGGCGGCAGCGAAGTGATCGATCTGCTGGGCCGTCTAGTCCAGCGCGGACGACAAGCTGGGATGCATGTGATCGGCGCGACGCAGAAACCATCCAGCGCGATTTTGGGACCGCTAGTGAAAGCGAATTTTCCGGTGAGGCTGGTCGGTCGAGTGGTGAGCAGCGAAGATGCGCGAGTCGCGGCGGGCATCGGCGGGACGGGTGCAGAACGCTTAACAGGTCATGGAGATTTTGTCGCCGTTTCGGGTTTGGGCGTGACGCGCTTCCAAGCGGCCTTCATTTCGCCGAGCGAGATGATCGATGTGGCGGCGAAGTTGAGCAACGGCAAACGTCGAGGTGAGATCGCGCGATCGGATGTCGATCCAGCGTGGGGCAATGATCGTGAAGAGAGCGATGTTTTGAAAAGTGCGCTGCAGGTGTTGAGAAGAGTGAAGTAATCTGGAAGATGGAAATTGGATGTTAGAAGTTGGAGGGCAGCAATTGAAATTTAACGCCGTCCTGCCTCTGACTTCTTGCGAGGTGGGTTATGAACAAAATTGCGTTGACTCTTGGTATTGCCTTCATCGGGTTTGTAATCGTGCTGGGTGTATCGATCGGCAGCCGGCTGGATCAGCCAACGGTGACCATGTTGATGGGCTTGATGTGCGGGGTAGGGGCCGCTTTGCCGATCGGGTTAGCCGTAGGCCTGTACTTCGGCGATCGCCGCCGCCGCGATCACGAATCGCCGCCACAACCGATCGTGATCATGTCACAGCCGCCAGCATCGACATCAAACAGTGTGCCGCAACTTCAAGCGCCGTATCTTTCGCCACAGCCGCGATCGTTCAGCATTATCGGCGATGAGGGTAGCAAGGATTGAGATATTTAACTCCGGGGCGTCATTGCGACGAAGCAACACTTGCCCCGCACTGCGGAGCTGTGCAGGTGTCTACTGATCGAATCTGAGATTGCTTCGCCGCTACGCGGCTCGCAATGACGGTATATCCGCAAAATAAAAACGGCAGACAACAGTCTGCCGTTTTAGATCATCAAGCGATAACCCATGCCGCGCACGGTCAACAGCCGTTTGGGCACTTTGGGATCGAATTCGATCATTTCGCGCAGCCAGCGCACATGTACTTCAATGGTACGCGTGTCGCCCGTGTAACTTGTTTTCCAAACGGTCTTCATCAAATACGCGCGCGACAACAATTCATTGGGCTTGCGCAGGAAGGCTTCCATCAAGCGCGTTTGCATGGGCGTGAGATGAAATTCAGTTTTGTTGAGGCGCAGAAAACGGCTGTCGAGGTTGAGCGAGAAATCGCCCGCTTTCAAGACTTCGCCGGTGCTGTTCGGCAGAAAGTGCTTGACGCGATTCAACAACTTGCGCGGCGAAAGCGGCCGGGTCAACACGGTATCTGCGCAATCGATCTTGGCCGGATTGGTGCCGGCGCGGACAATGATCACGATCGGAAACGAATCCAAATGCGATCGCAGCTCGGCACAGATCTTGCTGCCGTCGGTATGCAG
>JBGQGR010000142.1:0-7202 GCA_041497495.1 Anaerolineae bacterium
AGGAGTGAATGAGGGAAAGAGAGAATGAGCGACAAAAAATTCTCTCCATCGCTCTATCTCTCTGTCTCTTCTTCAGTCTTCAATCACGATCTTATCTAATCCCGGCGCGGGCGGCGGATACTGCGGATCCATCTG
Organism: Anaerolineae bacterium; assembly: GCA_041497495.1. GTDB lineage: Bacteria > Chloroflexota > Anaerolineae > Fen-1058 > Fen-1058 > JBGQGR01. The sequence goes on from JBGQGR010000142.1 coordinate 136, forward strand.
CTCCAAAGTTTCGACGACGGCGCGCATCACCACAAAATTCCGATACCATTTCCGATTGGCCGGCACGACGATCCACGGCGCGATCTCAGTGCTGCATTCGCTGAGAGCGTCTTCATAAGCCTGCATATATTCATTCCAGAGTTTGCGATCGGCCAGATCGCCTTTCTGGAATTTCCAATTCTTCTGCGGATCGTCCAAGCGTTCTTGCAACCGCTGTTTCTGCTCGTCCTTGTCGATATAGAGGAAACATTTCAAAACAGTCGTATCGTTCTCCGCCAGCATTCGCTCGAAGTCATTGATCTGCTGATAGCGCGCCTGCCAGACTTTGCGCGGCACCAGCTCATGAACTCGCACGACCAGCACATCCTCGTAATGCGATCGGTTGAAGATGCCGATGCGGCCTCGCGCCGGAGCGGCTCGGTGCACGCGCCACAAATAATCATGCGCCAATTCATCCGCCGATGGAACATCGAAACTCGTGACCTGCACGCCTTGCGGATTGACGCCGCTCATCACATGCCGGATCGTGCCGTCTTTGCCGGAAGTATCAATGCCTTGCAAAACCAGCAACAGGCTGCGTTTCTTCTCGGCGTACAGCTGCTCTTGCAGATCGATTAGCTTCAATCGATCTTTCTCCAGATCATCGAGCGCATCATCCTTATCACGATACGAGCCGGTGTCGTTCGGATCGTAATCTTTCAGATCGACTTTGCGGTTGGGCGCAACCGTATATTTTTTCAGCACATTCATCTTCTCGCTTTTCACTTCAACCTCCCGGCCTACACAATTTTAACCACCGCATCGCTGATCACATTCGCCGCTTCGTCGCCGCGATCGGCCGCGTTGGACATGTGCCGGTAAATCTCGCGCAGCTTCAACATCTCAACAATGTGCTCCACATCGTGCGGCGCCTGAAACAGCGCGGCGATCGCTTCACGATACACGCCTTCCATGCGATTCTCCAGGGCTTTGGCGCGCACCGCATGATCGTTTGCCACGCCCGGATGATCTTTCAGGCGCAGCACCGCCAATCGGATTTCTTCGGCCGCATCACGCATCAACGAAGCCATGCGCTGCAAATACGAGTTCGGCTTCACGTCCAGAATCTCCATCTCATCGACCGTCGAGTAAGCATAATCGAGAATGTCGTCGATCGTGCGCGATAAGGCAAAAATGTCTTCTCGATCGAGCGGGGTGACGAAAGTGCGATTGAGTTCATCGATCAAGATGCGGCGCACTTCGTCGGCTTCTTTTTCGGTTTTCCGTACCCGATCGGCGGTCTCGTCCGATTGGTTGTGCATATAAGCCACCAGACCTTCCATGCCTTGCACGGTGAACTCGGCTTGCTGTATCAGCAGCTCCATAAAGCGATCGGGTTTGCGTCCAAATAATTTCATGTGTTACCTCTGCTTATAGATTGCGGATCAACAGGTAAATCCCGGCCGAAAGCAGCGCGGTCAGTGGCAGCGTCAACAGCCACGCGGCGAGGATCGAGTTGGCGGTTTGCCAGCGCACTTTCGATAAGCGTTCCGCGCTGCCCGTACCCATGATCGATGTGCTGACCACTTGCGAAGTGCTGACCGGCCCGCCGATCAGCGCCGCGCCCAATACGACGATCGTCGAGGCGAGTTGTCCGCTGAAAGCATGCACCGGCCGCACCGTATAAAATCTTCCGCCTAAAGTTCTGATCAGTCTCCAGCCGCCGATCGACATGCCGAGCGCGATCGAGGCCGCGCCGAGCAGCACGATCTCGATCGGAATTTGAAAGGCCGTTAAAGTTCCAGTGGCGATCAAGCCCAGCGTCATCACGCCGATCGTTTTCTGCCCGTCGTTTGCGCCGTAGGCCAAGCCTAACAATAGCACCGTGATCAATTGGCCGCGTTTGAAGACCACATTGATGCGCGGTGATGCGCCTTGGGCTAAAAACAAAATCAACTTCATGATCACGAAGCCGGCGATGAAGCCCAGCAGCGGCGAGATCAACAACGACAACAAAATTTTTCCGACCCCCGCCGGATTGATCGCGTCCCACCCGCCCGCGACGATCGCCGCGCCGAACAGTCCACCGACTAACGCGTGCATCGAACTGGACGGAACGCCGAGCCAGGCGGTGAAGGCATTCCAGATGATCGCGGCCGCTAACGCGGCGAGGATCACTGGCGGCGAAGCGATCGTCGGCAGGATGAAATCGCGGCCGATGGTTGTAGCAACACTCAAGCCGAAGATAAACGGGCCGATGGCAGCCGAGGCCGCGGCGATGAAGAGCGCGCGGCGCGGACCGATGGCGCGCGATGAGATCAGCGTGGCGACGAGGTTGGCCGAGTCGCGGAAGCCGCTCAAGAAACCGAAGAGGGCCGCGCAGAATAAAACGATCAGCGCCACCGGACCGATCGGGTTAGGCATGGGGCCGGAGTTTCCGATCGAGCCGCAGAGTGATCTGCGAGAAGATTCGATCGATCAAAATAAAATGTCCCGATGAAGTAATCATCGGGACATAGCATACCACGACGGCTGAAATCGATGAAGCGCCGCTCTCAGCGGGCGCGCGTGCGAACTTCTTCCAGATAACTTTTCCAGCCGGATACGTCTTCATTTTGCTTCAACGCAAAGTAATAATCGCGCACGATGTCACCCTGCTGCTCGCGATTGAAGTCGCTGAACTTCTTGCCTTTCTCGCTGAGCTCTTTAACGGCATCGCTCGGACGTTGACCGGCGGCTTCGTATACATAGGTCGGCGCGAAGGCAGCTTGAAACAAATAAATGATGCCCGCGTGCTGAAATTGCCATTGATGGGTGAGTTCGTGCATCAGCCAGCCCATATCGATGAGATCGCCGGTGAGCTTGCGCGGAAAGTATGAGACGTTGCCGACGGTGATGGCGTTCGCCTCGGGCGGCGGCTGCCGCTTGAGCCACGCGCCGATACGGCCTACGATATTGCCGATAGAACTTTCTTCCTTGATGAGCACACGCTGGAGGTCGAGTCCGTCGCCGAAAACCGCTTGAGTCTCGGCCAGTTCGGTGGGATTGAGCGATCGAGTTGCCATGTTATCTCCTTAATTTTCACTGCGTTTCCTTATGATGAACTAACCTTCACGAATGTGAGTTAATCATCTTCTTCATCCGGATCAGGCGGTGGCGTGACGTTGTGCAGAATATCACGCGGATCGACCTCGGCGACTTTGCCATCATCATATTGTATCTTGATGCGATCTTTGCCCACGCCGATTACGGTACCGACGGCGCGCCCGCTGCGCAGCAAAAACCGATCGCCGATTTTCCATTCGTCCGACATGATCTGCCTCCGCTTTTATTATAGCATTCTGCTGCAACTATGCGGCGCTTGACTGAGTCTTTTTCTACGGTATCCTGTGGCTCTCGCAAACCTCTGGGAGGAAGGCTCGCTTGTCATCCCTCTTTCGCGCTTTAAAACATTGGCCCTTTGCCTTATTGTGGAGCGGCCAATCGCTCTCGTGCATCGGCGATTTTATACATCAGATTGCCCTGGCGTTTGGTTTCTCGGCAGCGATGGGCCTCTTCTTCGGGGTTTATCCGGCCAATCGAGCGGCTGGCTTGAAACCGATAGAAGCTTTGCGCTATGAGTAAGTGAGTTACAATCACAATGAAGAACGCCCGATCATTTTTGATCGGGCGTTTTTGATTTGATGGGTGATCGGCCGCACGTCATGCGCGGGCAGAGTACTTATCTGGCGTGAGTTGCTCAATCAGCTCTATGCTAACATTCAGTTGTAAGCCGAGATCGCTTAGTCCACTTCGTTGTCTATGCATCGCACCCAAAGACTGGCGGTAAGCCGATATGAAACAGATTGTGTTGGTCGCCTCGAGTTTGCTCTTGGTTTTCGTCTTGCTGGTCGTGCTGTTGACACCACAACCAGCACGAGCGGGCGGTATAGTCGGCACGGGAACGGCGGGCAGCTGCACTGATGCCGCATTAACTGCAAGGTTAGGCGGCGGTGGATTGGTCACCTTCAACTGCGGCGGCGGCGTGGTGACCATTGTGTTGACCCACACAGAGACGCTCACTCGAAATACTACGCTTGATGGCGGTAATAAGATCATTCTAAGTGGTGGCGACGCCACTCGCATATTTTACGTATCGGCTGGCGTCAGCTTAAGCATCAAAGACCTGGCACTCAGTCATGGCAGTAGTAGTCAAGGCGGGGCCATCTATAACAACGGCACGTTGATTGTCTCTAACAGCGCCTTGTCCGATAACCACGCACCGGGTGGTACTGGCGGAACGATTTATAACACTGGCCTCATGACGATCACGAATAGTGCTTTGTATGATAATGCGGCGAGTGCCGGCTTGGCGGGCAGCATTTACAACGCTGGGCCTGCCTTCATCTTCACCACTACGTTCTCTAACAATTTTGGGGGCTTTACCGGTGGCGCGATCATCAATGCTGGCAACCTGATTATTAAAAACAGCGAGTTTGACTACAATCAAAGTTATCATGGTGGCGCGATCGATAACTACGGCACGTTAATGATTGGCTACAGCACTTTCTTCAGCAACACGACTACGAGCGGTTACGGTGGCGGCATCTATAACGACGGCAGTGCGACGATCGATCACAGCAACTTTTTCACCAACACCGCCGTTAGTAGCGGAGTAGGCGGAGCTATTTACAATAACGGCAGCGCCACAATCACGCTGAGTATTTTATTGGGCAACTCCGCTTATTCGGGGGGTGGCATTTATAACGACCTACCCAGCAAATTGGCGGTTAGTGCCAGTACCCTCAACACCAATCTTGCACGGGGCGGACTTGGTGGTGGCATCTACAACAATGGCAAATTATTTGCGCTCGCCGACACATTATCCAACAACGCCGCTGGCGGCGGCTTGGGTGGCGGCCTCTACGACGACATGACCGGCACCGTGATAATCACGAGCAGCACTTTTTTCGGAAATTTCGCCGGTTTAGCGGGCGGTGCGTTGGTCGCAGATGGCGCAGTGACACTCACCAACTCGACCATTTACAGCAACACGAATTACGGAATTGTTGCCGGCAGTGCACCAGTCAAATTGAAGAACACGATCGTTGCGAAGAATACGGTCAATAATTGTTTCGGGACGATCACGTCTTTGGGCCACAATCTCGAAGATACCAATACGTGCAGCTTCACGGCCGGCGGTGATAAGCCTAATATCAGTAATCCGCACATTGCGCCGCTGGCGAACAATGGTGGTTCCACGCCGACCGATGCCTTATTAAAAGGCAGCGCGGCGATCAATGCCGGTGCCGGCTGTCCATCGACCGATCAACGCGGCATATCACGGGTTGGCGCGTGCGACATCGGCGCCTATGAATTTGCTTTGACCGTTTACTTGCCGCTGATACTCAAATGATTGCAATCGATTCTAACGCGAGCGCCCGATCATTTTTGATCGGGCGTTTTGTATTACTCACGTCTCTGCGGTGGGATTCAATTTCGATAGATTAGTTGGGCAATCTCGGTCGATGGACATTAGACTTCGGGGCGCAACCGATCGCAGCTTACAAATTGACATTGGCGAATTGTCGTCATATACTGACAGCCAGATTTGGGTCAAGTGAGAGAGTCGCAATAGGCGTGGCGAGAAGTGGCGGCGGTGCAGATGCCGGAGAACCGAGTGAAGTGAAATGAAGATCAATATTCTTGGTGCCGGGCCCGCCGGATTGTATTTTGCAATTTTGATCAAGCAGATCGATCCTGCAAATGAGATCGATGTCTTCGAGCGCGACGGCGAGCACGATACGTTTGGTTGGGGCATTGTCTTCTCGGAAACCACATTGAATAATTTCGAGCGGCATGATCCCGAAACGTACGCCGAGTTCGTAAAGGCTGCTCAAAACTGGCAGGCCGTCGTCGTTAAGCACAAAGAGGAAACCATTATTATCGGCGGCAATCCCATCTCCGGCGTGGCCCGCCTCAAGTGGCTGAATATTTTGCATCAACGCTGCCGCGATCTGGGCATCAACCTGCACTTTAACCTTAACGTCACCGATGTTACTGCCTATCGCGGCTGCGATTTGCTGGTCGGCGCGGACGGCGCGAACAGTTTGGTGCGTAAAACATACGAAGCGTTCTTTATGCCGTCGGTTGAAGTGCGGCAGAATAAATTTATCTGGCTGGGGACCGAGGCCCCGTTCAACGGCCTGACAATGATCTTCAAGCAAACTGAAGCCGGTTTGTTTATCTCGCACTCGTATCAATTCAGCTCAACACACAGCACCTTCGTCGTCGAATGTCCGCCCGAAACGTGGTTGAAGGCAGGCTTTGATAAAAAGTCGGACGCGGAGACGTGCGAGTATCTGGCGAACGTCTTCAAGGACGATCTCGGCGGCAAGCCGCTGCTCTCCAATAACTTCGTTAAATGGAACAACTTTCCATTAGTTAAAGTGCGGCGGGTGTATCATCAGAACAGCGTGCTGTTAGGCGACGCGATGCACACCGCGCATTTCTCGATCGGGTCGGGCACAAAGTTGGCGATGGAAGATTCGATCGCACTGGCGGACGCCTTCGCGCGCTGCCGCACGGTCGAAGCGGCGCTGCCGGAATTTCAGCGCGTTCGCAAGCCGGTGATCGATCGGTTTCAAGCGGCGGCGTTAAAAAGTTTAACGTGGCTCGAGGATGTGCAGCATTATTTGCACCTTGATCCGATCCCGTTCACGTATAAATTGATGACGCGCAGCAAGCGCGTCGGCTTTGCGCGCCTTCAACGCGCCGATCCGGATTTCGCCGCGCGCTACGAGGCGTGGCGCACGGCGCAGAAGCAATCCGGTCCGATCCCGGATGAGTTTCTCGATCTCTTCCAGAAAAAAACTTTTGGACATCTCTCCACGCTCATGCCCAATGGTACGCCGCATGTCACTTCGGTGTATGTGGATTATGATGGCCAATATATCCTCATCAATTCGGCGCGCGGGCGTGTGAAAGATATCAATATGGCAGAGCGTCCCAATGTGGCGATCCAGATTCCCGATCCGGATAATTCGGATCGGTATATCGCCGTGCGCGGCAGAGTTGTCGAGATCACCGAAGAAGGCGCGGATGCGCAT
>JBGQGR010000143.1:0-7197 GCA_041497495.1 Anaerolineae bacterium
AACGCTAATTTTTATTCGACCGGCAACAACCAGTTCCTGGTGCGCGCCAGTGGCGGCATCACACTCTACACCAACTCTGCCGCGACTGTCGGTGCCTCGCTCTATCCCGGCTCCGGTTCGTGGTCTGTGATCAGCGACCGGAACTTAAAAGAAAACTTCGCGAGTGTAAACAACCGGGATATTCTCGCGCGTTTGGCAAGCATTCCGGTTCAAACGTGGAACTACACCACTCAAGACGCCTCCATTCGCCACATCGGACCAATGGCGCAGGATTTCGCATCTGCATTCAATGTTGGCGAGAACAACACGACGATCAGTACCGTGGACGCACAAGGCGTCGCGCTCGCGGCGATTCAAGGTTTGTATCAACAGAACCAAGAATTGAAGTCGCAGAACGCCGATCTCACAGCACGTCTATCAAAGTTGGAGCAGAATACAACGGCCAGCAATCCGCCAGCACAGTCTGAGCCGTTCAATGTCTCTACTCTCTTGAGTGCGATGGCATTGATCTTGGTTGGAGGAATGTGGCTGCAACAACGACGATCGAAACGAGGCCAGGCATGAAACGCCTAATCATTCCGAGTATCCTCGTCCCGATCGTTTTGGTGCTGCTGATCGGCATCAGCACAGCGAACGCACAACTCACCAACGAACCTGCCGCTCCGCAAAGCGGCTACTCGATCGATTGGTACACCATCGATGGCGGTGGCGCAACCTTCAGCGCGGGCGGCGGCTATTCGCTCGGCGGATCGATCGGTCAGCCGGATGCCGGATCGCTGAGCGGTGGATTGTATACGCTCAATGGCGGCTTCTGGGGTGGATCGAGCATCAACACCAGCAACATCTATCTGCCGTTGGTGTTGAAAAATTATTCGCCGCCTGCGATCCCCGCCGCCCCGGGTCCGCTGACGGTGACCGTGCTTTCGCCCACGACCCTCAACGTCGCATGGAACGACAACTCGCTAAACGAGGATGGTTTTCATCTAGAGCAATCGATCAATGGGGGCGCATTTAGTACGCTCCCTTCGATCGCTGGCTCGATCACTACCGGCGTTGTCATCACAACGATCACCGGCTTGTCGCCGAACACGCTGTATACGTATCGGGCGCGCGCTTACAACGGCGGCGGAAACTCGACGTACAGCAATTCAGCCAGCGGCACCACGCCGTCCAGTCTGACGATACCGGCTGCGCCGAGCGGTCTCGTCGTCACAGGTCTTTATCCCGATATGACCGAACTCCATTGGACGAACAATGCCAACAACGCTAATACGTTCGGGATTGATTTGTCTACGGACGATGGAGCAACCTGGTGGACGGGTACGCACGCGGGCGCAGTCTACGGCGATGTGTCGGTAGACTATACAACCGTGTGGGACGATCAGCGCACCCCCAATACCCAATACTGTTATCGCGTGCGCGCGGAAAATGCAGCGGGAAATTCAGCGTGGACCAGCAAGGTCTGCGCCACGACGCCCAGTCTTCCGACCGTGAACGCTCCCAGCAATTTGAACGCGACGTTCGTCAGCGGTGTGAATGTGGCGCTGACCTGGCAAGACAACTCGAATAACGAAGACGGCTTCCGGATCGAAACTTCCTACGACGGCGGCGCGTATAACGCCTACATTCTTCCGATCACGGTGACGCAAAACAGCACGTCGGTCACGATTGCCGAACCGAACGTCGGGCACAATTACAAGTTTCATGTGCGCGCCTTCAACGCGTATGCCACCTCCGGTTGGAGCAACGAGTCGAACGTGAATGTGCCTGCGGGAAGTCTGACCGGAGCCAGGTTCACGAACAATACGTCTTACTACGTCGTGTCGCTCTTCGTCGATGGCGCGGAGAAACTACCGCAAAACTCTGGCGGCGCGATTGCGCCCGGCGGCAGTCTTCAACTCAACTTGGGCGTTGGATCGCATCCTTATACCGCGATCACCGGCAACTGGAACGGTAGTTATCGAAATGATTTGTGGTACTATCCCGGCGGCAGCGGCACGCTCAATGTAAATGTGACGTCCGGCAACGTTATCCAGGTTCCAGCTTTTGTCAATCCGACTATCACGCATTTGCTTTCCGACCCGGAGGGGCAAGGCAGAACGTACACCGTTTGGCTGGCGCAGACCGGCACGCCCTACGTGCACATGTGTTTCGTCTTTAACTCCAACGGCACCTATCAATTCCGAGGCGTTTCCGGGAACTGGAGCGCGGTATCCAACTATTGGCTGGTAAGTTACCCTGGCAATCTCTATGTCACTTTCCAGCCCAACAGTTTCCCGTATGGCTATCTGAGTGAGATATCGATCACGCAGCCATTCCCTAACCCGTTCTTCAACATGACTCAAGGCGGGACGGTATATCGGTACGAGTATCAGGCGTCGAATACTTGCCCTTGATTTGGCGAACCGCGCGCTTTAGACTTCCGAAGTCTCGGAGACTTCGGAAGTCTGGTAAATCACCGGATCGTTCAATAAACAACGGGCCGAGCGATTGGCGTACGATTCAATACTCGTATGACGGACATTGATCTGGAATTTGGAAATTCGTAGTTAGACCTTGCGGCGTACTTTGAGTAAGCGACTGCTCGCCCAAAGTGCGCCGCACGTTTTTATGAATCGAGCTAGAATCGATTCATCTGATCGCTGGAGATGGTTCACATGCGCATCACCGAGATGAATTGGTCGCAAGTCGAAGAATATCTCAGGCACGACGATCGATGTGTCTTGCCGATCGGATCGACCGAGCAGCATTCATTTCTCAGCTTGAGCACCGATAGCATTTTGGCGGAGAGAGTTTCGATCGAAGCCGCTGAATCGATCAGTGTGGCAGTGTTTCCAGTTGTGGCTTACGGCCTGACGCCATATTTCATGGCCTATCCCGGCACCATCACGCTGAGCGAAACAACTTACTTTGCTCTGCTCATAGATATTCTCAACAGTTTGGTGCAGCACGGCTTCAAGCGGATCGCGATCGTCAACGGGCACGGCGGCAACTCGCCCGCGCAAGCGATGTGCGATCGATTCGCGATCGAGCGCAACGTCCGCATCAAGTGGCACAACTGGTGGAACGCGCCGCGCACGTGGGCGAAAGTTCAATCGATCGATCCGGTTGCGTCGCACGCGTCATGGATGGAAAATTTTCCGTGGACGCGCTTGATGAATGTGGCCATGCCGAATTTGCAGAAGCCAATGATCGATCCGGCGCACGTTAAAACACTGAGCCCGATCGAGGCGCGGAACTATCTGGGCGATGGGAATTATGGAGGGCTGTACCAACGATCGGATGAGGAGATGTTGGCGGTGTGGCAGATCGGCGTTGAGGAGACGAGGGCAGTCATCGACGAGAGTTGGTGACTCATATTATGCAATCGAAAAACGTTAACAAAAAATCCGACGCACTTTGGAAGTGCGTCGGATTAAAATTATTCGTGAGCTGTCATTCTGAGGGCGCACCGCGCCCGAAGAATCTCTATCACGGTTAACACCAATTGCCGATCATCACAGAGATTCTTCGCTCCCTTCGGTCGCTCAGAATGACCCGTTAATCATCTGCTACATATACTCGGCGTTGAGTTTGTCCAGCACCGCTTTGGGCGGGCGCAGCTTTTCGGGCGGCAGATGAACCAGCGGCATATCGACCAACTTCTCGTGCTCGACCAAGTCCTGTCGGTCTTCATTCACGTACAACAACCCTGTGACGAATTCCTGCTTGGCTTTGGCTTCTTCTAACAATCGAATGGCGGCCATGCGATCGGTGGGATCGTACTCAGTGCCGATCTTCGTCAAGCGGATGATCGATCCGTCGTGCATCTCCACTTCTTTGACCGTACCCGGTTCGTAATCGACTTTGATCTCGTCGTGCTGCATCGGAATGAAATCGATCTCGTGCAGCGGCTCTTCGTGATCCTTGCCCCATGAATAACTCTTCGTCGAGGCTTCGCCGTTATTGAAGGTGACACACGGGCTGATGATGTCGATCACCGCTGTGCCGTGATGGCTCAAGGCCGCTTTGAGCAGCGCTTGAACTTGCTTCGGATCGCCGGCAAACGATCGGGCGACGAAACCGCAATCGGCAATGATCGCTTCCATGCACAGATCGATCGGCGGCAGTTCGTTCAAGCCCGCATACTTCAAGTTCTGGCCCATATCCGCCGTCGCGGAAAATTGGCCTTTGGTCAAACCATACACGCCGTTGTTCTCGATGATGTAGACCATATCGACGTTGCGGCGCAGCATGTGCTTGAATTGCCCGAACCCGATCGAGCCGGTGTCGCCATCGCCGCTGACGCCGATGCCGATCAACTCTTTGTTGACCGTCGTCGCGCCCGTGGCCAATGAAGGCATACGGCCATGCAGTCCGTTGATGCTGTGCGATCGACCGAGGAAGTAGGCCGGGCTTTTGCTGGAGCAGCCGATGCCGCTGAACTTGGCGATGCGATACGGATCGATCGAGAGGTCATACGCCACGCCGATGATCTGACTCGCGATCGAGTCGTGGCCGCAGCCGTTGCACAACGTCGAGGGCAAGCCTTTGTAATCGGTTCTGGTTAAGCCAACGAGGTTGACGTTGGCGGGTTTAGGCAATGCAGTAGTAGTCATTTAAATTTCCACTCCGTACGAACTTTCTAAAGATCTTCTGGCTTGAGTCCCGTAACTTTGGCAATGCGCGCCAACATACGCGGCCCAAATTCTTCATTGTCATGAAAAGCAAAGACGATATCTGGCCAATTCGGACGAGACAAGATTCGATGCGAACCCGTGGTGCGTTTGACCTCCCAGCCAATCCGCAATAATGCTGCTAAAGCTCGTCTCGCTTTGACCGATCGCCAATCGCTCATACATTGCTAAAGGAAATGCTAACCGCTTCTGGCATCGACTCGCCATGCTCTAAACGATCCGCTAAGACTCGAAAGGCTAATGCTTCTGCTTTAGCGATCGCGTCGCGCTCCGATTGTCCATAGGACAAGACGCCGGGCATCTCTTTGACTTCAGCCAACCAACGGCCATCAGTCTCTTGTTCCGACTCGATCGTGTAAGTCATTGTTTGCATGATGATCCTTTATGGGACAAGATGGCATCTTGTCCTATTTTATTTTATCGTTCTTGTTCCAAAATCGCTTCGGTGATCCAGCGCGCGGTCAACGGCAGACCATCGCACTTGCAGATCGCTACGAGGCGACTGACGTTTTCGGGTGTGTGCAGCGACACGAGTGAATACATCTGGCCATCGAGATTGTTTTCGACGACATATACGCGCTTGTGTTTCTTGATGAATTCGATCAAAGTATTTTCGAGCGGCAGCGCGCGCAATCGCAAGTACGACGACTTCACTTTGGCCGTCTTTAATCGATCGCGCGCTTCTTGAATCGCCGGATCGTTTGTGCCGTACGAGATGAGGCCGACTTCCGCATCTTTTACCATATCAATAACTGGTGCAGGCACAATCGTGCGAGCATATTCGTGTTTCTTTGCCAGGCGAATCAAATTCGCCGACCAATCTTCAGGCCGCTCACTGTAGATGGCGTTTTCGTTGTGACCGGTGCCGCGCGTGAAGTACGCCGCCGCCGGATGATTGGTGCCGGGCAACGTTCGATAGCCGATGCCATCCCCATCGACATCCGCATAGCGCTGCCATTTGCCGCTCAGTTTCTTGAGATCTTCGGCCGATAGAACTTTGCCGCGATCGATCGGCTTTTCAGGATACTCAAAAGGTTTCGTCGGCCACAAGTTCATGCCCAGATCGAGATCGCTCAACACAATCACGAGGGTCTGCAATCGCTCCGCCAGATCGAACGCGGTGCTGCCGAATTCAAAACATTCGGCCACCGATGAAGGCAGCAAGCAAATATGTTTGCCGTCGCCGTGACCGAGTGTGTAAGCCGCGATCACATCGCCCTGCGCGACGCGCGTCGGCAAGCCGGTTGATGGACCCATGCGCTGCACGTCCCAAATCACAGCCGGGATTTCAGCGAAGTACGCGTAACCTGCGAACTCAGCCATCAACGATAAACCGGGACCAGATGTCGATGTCATCGCGCGCGCACCGGCCCAGCCCGCGCCGACAACCATGCCGATCGCCGCGAGTTCGTCTTCGGCCTGCACGATCGAGTAAGTAGCTTTCCCATCGACATCGCGGCGCAGTTTCGGCAGATACTCATTCAAGCCGTCTGCTAAAGATGTCGCCGGAGTGATCGGATACCACGCGGCAAATTGCACGCCGCCGAAGATTGCACCGAGCGCCGCCGACGTGTTGCCATCGATCAAGAATTTGTCCGCCGTCTCGTTCATTGGCTCGACATGATAAGGATCCGTTTTGGTGAGGTTCTTTTGCGACCATTCATGCGCGGCTTTGACCACGCCGAAATTGAGCTCGAGCGGTCTCTTTTTGCCGCCGAAGTGAAATGACAGCGCGGCTTCGATCTCTTTCAGATCGATGCCGACGATATACGCTACCGCGCCGACGTACACCATATTGGCGACGTACGGCTTGAGCTTGGCATCCGCGCCCGATTGTTTGACCAATTCATTTACGGGCATCGGATAGAAGGTCACGTCGTCGCGTTTCGTCGGGAGTGGATCATCGATTGGGTACAGGCACACGCCGCCTGATTCCAACTTCTGGATGTCTTCCAGAATCGTCGCTTTATTCATCGCCACCAATATTTCGGCGCGCTCACGTCGAGCGATGTAGCCGTCTTTGCTCACGCGGATGGTGAACCAGGTGGGCAGGCCTTGAATGTTGGAGGGAAAAAGATTTTTTCCGCTGACGGGGATGCCCATCTTGTGGATGGCGCGAATCAAGGTGATGTTGGCGGTTTGACTGCCGGAACCATTGACGGTGGCGGCGGTGATCGAAAAATCATTGACGATGGGCGCGTGATCTTTCACGGCGTTCATCGCCGGTTCTGCTTTTGAATCCATAACGGTCATGCTTTCCCCTCATAGATTTAATAGAGCGATTGTACCATAATTAAGTGAATAATCGCGAAAAATAAAGGGGGCGAACGGTGTGTTCGCCTCTTTATACTCAACCGTCATTGCGAGCCGTCGGAGACAGCGAAGCAATCTCCTCATCGATACAATCGAGTAGGGAGAGCGGGTCGCCCGCCCTCCCTCTCACACCACCGGACATGCGGGTCCGCATCCGGCGGTTCGGCAAACGTCAGGACACCGATACTGCATTAGCCCTCTAGCCCGT
>JBGQGR010000144.1:0-7183 GCA_041497495.1 Anaerolineae bacterium
AGATGGAAACAAAAGTGTACGCACAGATGCAGCAGCAAATCTTCGAGCGCGAGGACGCGGCAGAGATGACCATCGAGATCAACTTCGATCGATCGTTCGCGCACGCCGGGTGTGATGTCTACTTTCAAACCGAACCACGATTCTTCCAGCGAGACATGCGGTTCGATCATGCAGCCTGATTGGTTAGATAAATAAGGATTGGGAATCGCCGCCTGATCGGTTGCACGTTTGAAAGTGCTGGTGTGTTTGGTGACGCCCACGCCAAGTTCAGCAGACTTGTGTTTGCCGCCATAGCCGATCGATTGCAGAAGATCCTCAGCAACGGGCAACTCATCAGGCATGAACAAGAGATCGATATCATTCATGGGGCGCAGAGCTCGATCGGGATACAGCTTGGCCGCGAGATGAATACCCTTCAAGGCGATCGGTTTTAGGCCGCGTTGATCGCACGCGCGCAGGACTTCATCGAGCTGCTGATAGATGCCAGCGTTACGAGTGGCTGTGGCTTGATATGTTGCGGAAAATTTCGCGGCCGCTCGCGCCGGAATTGCCATTTCCCACTCGCCGAAACGTCGATGCAGCTGCGGGGCCAGCCCTAAAACAATCGGCCGCACGGCCAGATCGTCCCAATCTGCATTCACGCGAATACGATCAGACTCCCAGCGAGTGGGAGTCTGATTGGGGCGCAGTACATCCAAGATGAGTTGAGTCGATTGAAGTGCGGTCATGTCATGGCCACAGAGAGGCGCGCTACGTAAAGCAAACCGGCAGCTGCCGGGCGAGCATCTAATCTTGCTTCGAAAACTCAGCCCCAGAATTAGTGGCTGCTGAAAGTGACCTGAGACAGGTCGTCGTGCTTGGTGATCTCTGGCTTGGTATACATGAGTCGCCTCCTAGGAGTTAACTTGCTTTGACGGGCCATCGGGCGTAGCGCGCCTCTCTCTGACTACCACACTCGATTGACAGGTAAAAGTATAGTTTGATACACCGGACAGGGCAAGCTGTTCAGATGACAGTACGAATAAACCGGGGCGGCGGATGGGTGGGCCTAAAATTTCACCCGCCTGACTAAACGGATAGTCATTGACGGTGGGACGGGTGAACGATTATAATAGTCTCAGCCTATTCTGATCGGGAAGCATCCCATGCAATCAAAACAGAATTTGTCTGCCGCACTGGTCATCAGTCTGCTCGCCATTATATCGATCGTTGCCACCGTCAACGCGCGCTCGATCCACTCTACCGCTTCAAATGATCGCTTAACCGCACCAGCCTCCAATGCAGAGAAACCCGATCAGCTACTGCAGCCCAGCGTGCGCGAATCGATCCATAATGACACCTCGCCCGCGCTGCGTGATCTGAAACCGAGCGGGCCTGTTGCAAAACCCGCTTCGCCTCGATCGATTCCCAATTTTCCGCTGCCGCGAAAAGGTAATTATCCCCAGTCACCGTCGCCGCTGAGGATCGATCAGGTATTGCCGGATCAACCCTTGCAGGTCAGTTCGATCATCTCACTCACCAGCTTCGACGGCGTCAACAACCTCGATGGAGTTTTTCCGCCCGATACGCAGGGCGATATTGGCTTCGATCCGGCGACCGGCAAAAAATATTACATCCAATGGGTGAATCTGCATTACGCCATGTGGGATGTAACCGTCACACCCACGTTGATCGCCGGACCGGACGCCGGCAATACCTTGTGGCAGGGCTTTGGTGGAGATTGCGAGAACACCAACGACGGCGATCCGATTACCGTTTTCGATCCAATTGCCCATCGCTGGTTGATGAGCCAGTTCGCCGTGTCCGGTCCTTATTATCAGTGCATCGCCATTTCGGCTTCGGCTGATCCCACCGGCGCGTGGTATCGCTATGCCTTTGAATGGAAAGATGGCAATGACATACCCACCTTCAATGATTATGGCAAATGGGGTGTATGGCCGGATGGTTATTACTTCACCGCCAATCAATTTGATAGTGAGCCGGATGAGGGCGCATTATCTGCACAAGCACTGGCGCCCGATCAAGTCGCAGTCTTCTATAAAGGCGCCGGAGCAGCCGTCTTCGAGCGCGATCGAATGTTGAAGGGCCAATCGGCGCGCATGATCTACTTTGATCTGAACGCCATCGATCCAACGCTGGGCGGCATGCTGCCCACCGATCTCGACGGCTTGTATCTGCCGCCCGCCGGTGCGTCGAATTATTTTGCCGAAGTGGACGACAGCGCATTAAGCGGCGTATCGGTGACAACGGATTCACTGCGCCTGTGGAAATTCCACACCGATTGGATCACGCCCGCCAACAGCACCTTCGGCATCAACGGTGCGGCCAATTACACGTTGACCGTGAATGCTTTCAAATCCCTACCCTGTGTCGCGGCCGGGACGCTGTGCATTCCGCAGCAAGGCACATCAACTGAATTGGACGGCGTCGCCGATCGATTGATGTATCGCTTGACCTATCGCAACTTCGGCGATCACGAAACGCTGTTGGTCAATCATACCGTGTGGGCCGATGGCGCCGATCGCGCCGGGGTCAGATGGTATGAAGTGCGCAGCCCAGGCAGCTCGCCTTCGATCTATCAACAAGGCACTTTTGCGCCAGCCGATGGACTGTATCGCTGGATGGGCAGCCTGGCGATGGATCACAATGGCGATATCGCACTAGGTTACAGTGTCGGTAGCAGCACACTTTATCCATCCATCCGCGTGACGGGCCGCTTAGTCTCTGATACACTCGGACAATTGCCGCAGGGTGAAGCGGCCATTATCACTGGCACGGGCAATCAAATCGGCTCGCTTGGCCGTTGGGGCGACTACAGCACGATGAGCATTGATCCCAGCGACGATTGCACTTTTTGGTATACGCAGGAATACATTCAAACCAGTGGCACGGCCAATTGGCGAACACGCATCGCTTCATTCAAATTCCCGGACTGTCAGGCACCGCTGGGTACGCTCAGGGGATCGATCACTAACAGCTTGACCTCTAACCCGATCTCCGGCGTATTGGTAACGGCCTCGCTTGCCCAGTTTTACAGTATCAATACCCAGACGAATATCAGCGGGCAGTACAGCCTGATGTTGATCAGTGGCACGTATACCGTTACCGCGCTGGCTTATGGTTACCTGCCCGCACCGATTAACAACGTCACGATCAACGCCGGCCTGACGACGACCCAAAATATTTCATTGACGCCGGCGCCCAGCCATATTGTATCTGGTACGATCCGTGATGGACTCACCGGTTGGCCGCTGTATGCGCAGCTGCAGATCAGCGGAAACCCGATCGACCCTCCCAGCCCCAACGATTCCATCTGGAACGATCCCGTCAGCGGATTCTATAGTATCACTTTGGCAGATGGCATCAGCTATACTTTCAAAACTACCGCCTGGATATCTGGCTATATCCCGACCGGCCACAGCTTATTCCTGACCGCGGATGCCACCCAAAACTTTTCGCTGACCACTAATGTAGCGAACTGTATCGCGCCCGGTTATCAATTTGTTGGCGCTGGACTTTCACAGGATTTTGAAACGTGGCCACCGGCAGGCTGGTCGATCGTCGATAACGTTAGCGGCAACAGTTTGATTTGGAATCTCGATAGCGCCTATGGGGATGGCAACTACACCGGCGGCAGCGGCCATGCCGCCGATGTCAACAGCGATAAAAATAGCAATGTGCCTTATGACGCCGAGCTGCGCAGCCCGGCGCTAAATTTGAACACCTTTACTTCAACGCTGTTGAGCTACAAACTCAATTATCAACATTACATCAGCGATGTGCTGGATGTCGATATCAGCACCAACGGCGGCGCCAGTTGGACCAACCTGCGGCACTTCATCACCGATCAAGGTCTTGATTCGTCACTGGGCACCTCCGATACAATCAATCTATCAGCCTACGTCACACAGACCAATGTCATTCTGCGCTGGCGTTATTACGCCGTCAATTCCAAGCCGTGGGATTGGTACGCGCAGATCGATCAAGTCCGGCTCGGTCAACAACCGCAGTGTGTTCCACAAGCGGGCGGGCTTGTCGTCGGCAATACCTACCGCGCCAATGATCTGCTGCCGTTGATCGGCGTACAGGTGACCAATGACAGCGATCGATCGTTTACTTCGACCGCAACCGTCGATCCGAATGTGGCTGACTCTTTCTACACATTGTTCTCACTGGCCGGATCGCGCGTCTTCACCGGCACGAAATACAACTACCTCGCCGCCGTCACGACGACGAATGTTGTGCAGAGCAGCACCGTGCGCCAGGATTTGTATCTGCCGTCCGCCCCTGATCTCAGCATCAACAAATTCGGCCCGTCATTTGCCCAGCCAGGTAATCTGATCAGCTATACGTTGGTCTATACCAACGCCGGCGTCTTTACCGCAACAAATGTGCTGATCACGGATACGCTGCCGATCAGCATCACAGCCAGCGTGCCGACCACCTGGAACATCGGCACCTTATCCGGAGGCAGTGGCGGTGTTATCATCCTGACCGCCACACTTGATAGTCAGTTGAGCGGCAGCACATGGTTAACGAATACAGCGCTCATTGCTTCAAATGAAGTCGATGCCTATCCGGGCAACAACAGCACGTACTCAACGTTAGCAATCTGCACCTCGATCGACGGCGTTGATTTCACCTTCAATCCACTCGCACCGCGGCCGCTTCAAACGGTCAGCTTCAGCACGGTGATTACAGGCGGCTCGCTGCCGATTACCTATTCGTGGCACTTCGGCGATGGCGGCGTTGGAATAGGACAGCCGATCAACCACGCCTACCCGCTGACGACTTCAGTGAAAACGTACACCGTTACATTGACTGCGTCGAATGTCTGCTCAAATTTGAATGCGCTACATTCCATCACGATTACGCCAAAGTTAATCTATCTACCGATCGCACTGAAAAACTTCTAACGCTTCAAAACGACAGTCAGCAATACGCAACGCTGGCGCGCACTAAAAATGAGTGCGCACCAGCGTTGTTCGTTTGGAGGTTTTATTGATTTTGAAAAACAAAATCGGTAATGCAAAAATACTGGACTCGAGGCTTCGGCCGGATTCTGCCGCAAACACCGGCTAAAGCCTCGACTCCTGATTACTGAGTTTGATCGTCAAATTTCATAAGGCTTCAAGTGAAAGTTCTGCTTTTGAGTCTTGCGAAGGTTTCAAGTATAACTAGCTATTCTCACTTTCAGCCTTCGCAAAGTTTTTCTGTCACGGGCCAATCGTCGGTGTCG
This sequence comes from Anaerolineae bacterium, assembly GCA_041497495.1. GTDB lineage: Bacteria > Chloroflexota > Anaerolineae > Fen-1058 > Fen-1058 > JBGQGR01. The sequence continues at coordinate 5,240 of JBGQGR010000144.1, forward strand.
CCGTAGGGGTCGATGTCTCTGTCGGCGTCGCCGTCTCAGTGGCGGTCGGCGTCACAGTTGGCGTTGCAGTCGATGTTGGCGTCGGCGTCAACGTCGGTGTTGCCGTGGGCGTCGAGGTCACTGTCGGCGTGCTCGTGGGGGTCGAAGTGACCGTCGGCGTGCTGGTGGGTGTGCGCGTCGGCGTGGGCGATAATGTTATGGGAGTTCGGCTCCAAGCCAAGCGCGCCTGACCCGTGTATTCAACATATTCAATCTTGAAGTTGTGTGATCCCGCCGTCAATGGACGGATGACCGAGTACGTTGTCTCCGCCGATTCATGCACTTGATCGATCACCAACACATTGTCGATAGTGAAGCGCACGCCATCGTCCACCGTCACGTCGAAGCGATATTCCCCCGCATCCAGATTGATCGATCGAGTCCAGCGCGCCGAGAAACGATCGGGCGGCAGCAATCGATCGGGAGAGCCGAGGCCCCAATTGAAGTCCAAGTGATCGTCGTTGCGGATCAAAGTCGGATAACCCTGCCAGTGATCGTTGGCAAAATATTCGCCCTTCCACTTGGTGATGTCTTCAACGGGTTGATACGTTAACCAGATACTCGCCCCGCCGGTGTTCTCATAGTATTCGATCGTCAAGATGTGCAGGCCCGCGCCTAGATTCACTTCGCGGCTGTACAGCGTCGGCGAAGAGTCGTGCCACTGATCGATCAGCAAGATACCGTCGATGTAGAAGCGCACACCGTCATCGGCGCGCAGACTGAAAGTATATAAGCCGCTCGCGAAGTTGACGCCGCGCGTCCAACGCACCGAGAATTTGTCGGCAGAAATTCCCTGTGCGGGAGCACCATTGTCCCAATCGAAACTCACCGCGATGTCGTTACGCGTTAAGATCGGCAAACCGCTTATCGATGGATTATTGAAGTACTCGCCTTTCCACGCCGAATATGTCTGTGCCTCTTCAAATTTTAATTGGATGTTGGCATTGCCTGTGGCTTCGTAATATTCAATGCGGATAGCATGCGAGCCTGCGCTCAACGCCACATCACGCGAGAATGATCCAGCCGATGCGCTATGCCATTCATCGATGATGATATTGTTATCGATCCACACGCGCACACCGTCGTCGGCCTTCACCGTAAACTGATAGGTCTTCGCGGCGAACAAGATCGATCGCGTCCAGCGCACTGAGAAGTTATCGGCTGGCAGACCTTGAACCGGAACGCCTGTGCCCCAATCGAAATTTACGGCGGCGTCATTGCGCGCCGCACTCGGCGCACCGCTCAAAGAAATGTTGTTGAAGTACTCGCCTTTCCACTCTGGATAATTTTGCGCCTCTTCTAGTTTGAATTGGATACTTGCCTCGCCTGTCGCTTCATAATATTCGATCCGGATCGCATGCCAACCCGCCCCCAGCGTCACATCGCGCGAGTAAGAAGACGGCGCAGCCGAATGCCATTCATCGATGATCAAGTTGCCATCGATCCACACGCGCACGCCATCGTCGGCTTGGACCGTAACCCGATAGGTCTTCGCGGCGAACAAGATCGATCGAGTCCAGCGTGCCGAGAAATTATTAACCGGCACAATCTGCGTCGGCGAGCTTGTGCTCCAATCAAAGTTCACGGCTTTATCGTTGCGCACGACCACCGGCGCGCCCATCAGCGACGGATTGGCGTAATATTCGCCGCGCCAATCGGTAATGACCACAGGCGTTGCCGTCGGTGGCACACGCGTCGAAGTTGACGGTATGTGCGTCGGAGTTCTTGTGGGTGGGATCGAAGTTGATGTCGCAGATGGAATCGGCGTCGCGGTCGAAGTGGCTGTAACGATTTGCGGCTGCACGTTGATCAAAGTCACATAGTAGGCACCGCTCGACGCGTACTGCACAATCACATCGGCTTTGCTCAACTTGGCCCAACGCGGATCGGTGGGATAAGCAACGG
>JBGQGR010000145.1:0-7149 GCA_041497495.1 Anaerolineae bacterium
CATCGTTGGGATAACGACACGCCGATCGAGGAGACGCTTGAAGCACTGCACGCTGTCGTTAAGGCAGGCAAGGCTCGCTACATTGGCGCATCGAGTATGTATGCATGGCAGTTCGCCAAGTCGCTGTATTTAGCGGATCTTCACGGCTGGACGCGTTTCATCTCGATGCAGAATCACTACAACCTCATCTATCGCGAAGAAGAGCGCGAGATGCTGCCCTTGTGCCGCGCCGAAGGAATCGGCGTCATTCCGTGGAGTCCGTTGGCGCGCGGCTTTCTCGCCGGCAATCGATCACCTCAGGGTGGCGGCGAAACGATTCGATCTCAAACTGACGACTTCGCACAATCGATGTATTACCAACCCGCCGATTTTGCTGTGGCCGATCGGGCGGCTGACTTGGCCAGGCGCCGCAGCGTGTCGGCGATGCAGATCGCGTTGGCCTGGCTGCTGCATCAATCGGGCGTCACTGCGCCGATTATCGGCGCCAGCCAGCTGCCGCATCTTGAAGAGGCGGTGGCCGCGCTGGAGATCAAATTGTCCGACGAAGAGCGAACATATCTTGAAGAGCCTTACCAGCCACATCGCGTGCTGGGTCACAGCTAATCCTCGTGTGGGTCTTGACACAGCCCAAAATAATGGTGTAACATACTCGCATCATGAACAAGATGCTCTCCGTCGCTGAGGCGCAGCAAACCATCCTTGCCAAGATTAATCGGCTTGATCCAGAAACAGTCGATCTGTTGGACTCGCTCGGGCGTGTGTTGGCCGAAGACGTGATCTCGGATATCGATCTGCCGCCGTTCGATAATTCGTCGATGGACGGTTACGCAGTGCGATCGATCGATGTGCAGGCCGCCTCGATCGATCGACCCACTCGATTATCGGTGGTGGCCGATATTCCGGCCGGTCATCCGATCGATCTCACGCTGCCCGATCGATCGGCGGCGCGCATCACGACGGGCGCGATGCTGCCGATCGGCGCGGATACGGTTGTGCCCGTTGAAGACACGGATGACGGTGCGCGTGGATCGAGTTTGCTGCCGAATGCGGTCTCAATAAAGAAGTCGTTTGAACGCGGCGCATTCGTGCGTTATCAAGGCGATGATGTGAAGCGCGGCGAAAAAATTCTTGAGGCAGGCACGCTCATTCATCCGGCCGATATTGCGTTGATGGCCGCAATCGGGCATACGCGCGTGCAAGTTTATCGACGACCGCGCGTCGCAGTGCTGGCAACCGGCGATGAACTCGTCGAGCCGAATCAAAAACCGGATCGCGGACAGATTCGCAACACGAATGAATACGCGGTTGCCGCCTTAATTGCGCAGTCTGACGGCCTGCCCGTGCGATTGGGTATTGCGCGTGATGACAGGGAATCGATCACTGCGAAGTTAGATCAGGCGATCGGGCAGGGGGTTGATCTGATCATTGCTACAGCCGGCGTATCGGTGGGCGCCTACGATTTCGTCAAGGATGTGATCGCGTCGAATGGATCGATCGATCTATGGCGGGTGCGGATGCGGCCCGGCAAACCGATCGCGTTTGGGAATTATCGAGGCGTGCCGTTCTTTGGACTGCCCGGCAACCCGGTGTCGGCGATGCTGACGTTCGAGCAATTTGTGCGGCCGGTGTTGTTGGTGATGCGCGGTGTCACGCACTGGCGCAAACCGACGATCGATGTGACGCTGCTCGAATCGATCGAGAGTGACGGGCGCGAAACGTACGCGCGCGTGTGGGTGCAGCGCGAGGCTGATCGGTGGACGGCGAAATTGAGCGGTGGGCAGGAATCGAATATGATCAAGAGTCTGGCGCGGGCGAATGCGCTGGTAATTGTGCCGGACGGGGTCACGCATCTTGATCGCGGATCCATCGCACAGGCACAGTTGTTGATCGATTGGAATGAGTTGTGAGCGAGCATCCAGAGCGAAGCGCGCAGCGCGGAGTCGAAGGACGCTCGCTGTAAGTAGTTAACCGCAGTCCTTCGACTGCGTTGCGATCTCTTTGAGTTCGCAACTCCGCTCAGGATGCTTTGGTTCATAGTTGCACACTACAAGGTTTTTGATATAATCGCGTGAAGTCCAATTCAAGGCTTGACTGATTCGGGAGGTGGCTCATGCCCCGCATACGCTGTAATTACGAAGGCTGCATCCATTTGGAAGGCGGATTGTGCACGGCCGATGAGATCGAGCTCGATCAAGAGCTGGGCTGTCTCACGTTCACGCAGGTCGAGGAAGTTGAGATCGAAGAACTCGACGCGGACTTGAAAGATGATCTGGAAGAAGAAGAGGAAGAAGACGAGGACGAGGAAGAGTGGGAAGAGGAACTCGACGAAGACGAAGATGATGATGACGACGATGATGATAAGGAAGAGTGGTAACGATTCGATTGGTTGATCGTTGTGGATGAAATGAATCAGCGGACTCAGAATATCGAGTCCGCTGATTTTTATGAGGTGTTGTTATCTACTTGGTATGAGTCATCCACGCAATATAAATCTGAACGCCCAACCCCATAAGCGCCATGATCGTCAATACTGCTATAGCCCATGTCAGGACGATCATCTGAAAATATGGCTAACTGTTCCACCAGCGCAAGACCTGTAACGCGCGCAAGGTATTCCAACGGCTTGGCCCGCCGGTCTTTTCCATATCGAAGAAAACTTTGGCGGGATGCTTGAATTGCACAGGCCACAAGCCATCTGTGCGGCGTCGCGCGTTTAGCAGATCAATAGCATCTTGCAATCGGCTGTCGCGCAGTGCATCGGCGCGGGCGAAGTAGACCAGACCGCGAAGTACATCGTAATGCCAGCGGGGCGGATAGGACAGCAGTGAGAATTTCGGATTGATGATCTTGCCCGTCTTGTCCGACTTAAACAATCGATGTTGCAGCATCAGTTCCAATGCATTGTGCTCGGCGGCGAGTACGGCTTTGCGTCGTATCCCTCCTCGGCGCATTTCAATATATTCGCGCAACCCTTCGAGCACATTGAAGGTCGTATTAAACGAACTATGATGGGGCTTGGAGTAACCTCTGCGTCGACAGTTCCATCCACCGTCCGGCATCATCTCGCTTAAGAGGTTGTCCACTATCGCTTCGATGCGATCATCATCGATCCTGAAATATACCCCGATCTGCAACAGCATGCCGACGACACATCGATCGCATGTGGCGAGTCTCTGCTGAAAGCCCGCATCAAGAGTTTCGCCCAATATATTTGACACCACGAGACGTGCGCCGCGTTGCGCGGCCACGCAGTTATTTGGAATGCCGAGACCAATCAAAGTCAGCAGCGTATAAGTCGTCGAGGTCCATTTGGGTATGTAGATGCCGTTGCCCCAACGACTGTGCGTGTAGAGGCCGCCGCCCCAACGGCCATCAAGGGCTTGTCGGGCCATAAACTTCGCGCCCCAGCCCGTTTCGAGTGTGCTTTGCCGCTCGGCTTTCCAGACTCGCGCCGGTGTGTCAAGCAGATCGCGCATGGTCTGCCAGCGAATGGCAGGATCGCCTTCCATTAACCAGCTAATGATCTGATCCATGGTCGATCTTCATGCACTTGCAATGTGCTTTAGTGGAGAGTTGGGTTAGGGCAAGACGCGGCTAGTGCTGAAGACCCTTGGATCTCAAATACACGGTGAAGTCAATGTCGCCCGGCGATTGATGGTAGCTGGTTAAGATCGCGGCAGCTTCACTGCGATGCTGTGTGCCGTGAATTATGACGTGGATCAAAATGTGCCACAATGTTATCGATCGAGGTTCGCCATTGCTGGCCTTGTACCAGATGGGATTTACGAGATCTGCCTCGGTCAGTCCGGCGAGATAAGCGCGCATGGCACTCTCTTCTTTGCGCAATAGGGCGAGTAAAGCCTCGAGCGTCGGATAATTCGACTCGGATATTTCCGGCGTCTCCGCTGCTTGTTGACAGCGCACGCGCCAAATCTGCTCGGCGTCGAGCATATGAATCAGCGTTCCGCGCAGGCTGCCGTAAGGAAAGGCGGCGCGCGCAAAATATTGATCGCGACTTACCTGTGCACAGGCTGTTAGAATTTGTTGATTGGCCCAATAGTTGTAATCGAACAGCGTGCGTATCTCTTCGATCTTCATGTGGAGCCCCTCTTTTCGATCTTCAATACAGGCCAGTGTAGCACATCTTTGATAAGTTGATCAAACGAAACGCGGCGGCTCGATTGGTCCAGCCGCCGCGTAAAAATTTATTTTGCCATTCCGAGTGCAGCGACGCCTGGCGGCCCACCCGAGTGCAAAGCACTCGGGGAAAGAGATTCTTCATCGCGCGAAGCGCGATTCAGAATGCCATCAGATGTTAGTTCTGCTGCTTGTGTCGTTCGAGTGTGCGGCGAAAAATATCTTCGTGTTCGGCGCTCGTCGCAACTTGCGACTTGGTGCGCGCGCTGGCTGCATGCCCTTGCTGTGCAGATTGGAAGGCGACTTGCATTGGCGTCAGCGCCGGCGTTTGATCTTCGTCCTTGGCGAGTTCAGCCATCGCCTCGTCGATGTCGATCTTGGTCGTCAGCCTGATCTGCCGTTTCTTGGGATCGACCTCGATCACGCGCGCTTCCACTTCTTCGCCCACTTTCAGCACATCGGCAGCTTGATCAACGAAGCCGGCGCCCATTTCGCTGACGTGCAGTGTCGCTTCACGTTCCGCGCCGATTTCGATGTAGGCGCGCAGCCGATCGAGTTTCGTGACTTTGCCGCTCACGATCAGGCCGGGCTTGATGTCTCTCCAATCGAGCTTGGCGGGTTCGAGCATACTCAAGCCGATCTTGTTTTCCTTGCGCGAGGCTTTGGTCACCCAGACCGTCACTTCAGCGCCCTCTTTGACAACATCGGACGGCTTGTTGATACGTGTCTTCGACATGGCGCTGACAGGCACCATGCCGTCTTTCGGGCCGCCGATGTTGACGAACACGCCGAAGTCTTCAACTTTCACCACTTTGCCGGTGGTCTTCAAACCGCGCTGCAGATCGTTCCATTCGAAAGCTGCCGGTTCGATGCGTGTCAGGGCGATGAGGCCTTCATCGGGCTTTACGTACTTGACCCACACCGTGATGACGTCGCCTTCTTTCAAATGATCGGCGACGCGAGTGGTGACTTTGCCGGGCTGCAATTCGGAGATGTGCAGAAACGCTGGATGCTCTGCGCCAATGTCGATCCGCGCGCCGGCCAGTTCGACCTTGGTGACTCTGCCCTCGAACTTCATTTTGGGTTTGAAACTGTTGATGGGTAATAAATCGGACATGCGTTACCTTCCTGCGAGATGATACACAACAACGCCCCTCAAATGGGGCGCTGTTTAGTTGTGAAGGTGTTGAGCCGATTATACCGCCGAGCCGGAGGGCTGTCAACCAAAATTTATCATATCAGATCGAACCACGGTCCCTGCGCGAGATCGTGCTTGAACTGGTCGCGATCCTCTTGCTCCGCGATCTTCTCTCCCGCGGTTTCTGCCAGCCGATAGTTCTGCTGCGCCGCCGATCGATCGCCCGCGCAGGCTTGAGCACGAGCCAGTGCCTCATAAGCGAAAGCGAGATCGAAATCGCCGATGTGATTCGTCTCGCAAATTTCCAGACAGCGTTTGGCATGATACAACGCAGGTTCGGCTCGATTCAAGCTCGTATACACGTGCGCGATCTGCCATTCACCGCGCGACCGATTGGTCTCTGTACCGACATGCCCCCATAAATGACGTGAAGCATGTGCCCGGTGAATCATCTCGAGGTCGTCGTCAGTAGTTCGATCTGGTTTCTTGATTAACTCCCAAGTTTGGTTGAATAGATCGATCGCGGTTTTCTTCTGCCACTCTCGGTCGGTTAAGCGCGGCTGATCGGGATCGACAAACACATCCTGCATGATCATCCACGGATGAAATTCGTAGACCAAGCGCTGTGACTGCGCCATCGGATCGGTCTCGCCCAAGTGCTTCGCCTCTGCCAGCGATTGCGTGCGAAACACGTCGATGCCGCGGATGAAGCCGTTATCGATCAACGGGCCGCTGGCGATGAGTTTGCCGTCTTCCGCCAAACGCCGATAGTTAGCGACGTGCGCTGCTTGCAGTCGATCGAGTTCGGGTGATTCGCCGGGTATCCACGTCGGGCCTTTCTTTAAGATCGCCAGATAATAATAGGTCATGCCCTCTGGAATTTCCCAACCGAAATTTTCTTTGGGTTCCTCGTTTGCCATCGTGTGTGCTCTCCCTGGAAATTAAACTTCCGAAGTATTTGAAACTTCGGAAGTCTTCACTGTTGATTAAGCCGTGGAATTGCTTCTCGCTCCGCTGAGGTTGTAAGCATCCTTTAGCCAGCGTTTAAGTTCGTCGTCAATCTCTGCGGTTGCGGTAATTCTAACGCGATGATGGAAGCGGCGCACCGAGATGCGCTCGCTCCTTTCGATGCGCGGATTGTCGATCGGATAATCGGTCTTGATGTTGAGCAGCAGATAATTCTGACGCACTTCAACACCGGCCAGCGCCGAAACATTGACCAGATGGATCGATGTCTTCTTCGGCTCCTCGACGATCGATCCGAATTTATGCAGCATCGTCAACAATAGATCGTTTAGTTCGCGCACCAGCGGCGATTTTCCGGCGAAGTGATATTTGATCGAATCGGAATTTGCCATTGGTCCGTTTGGCTAATTGATGACTGCTGTCTCGACCGACTGGATCGGCGGCAGGAAATCGGCGAGCAAGTCCCAAGAGTCGCCTTCATCGCGGCTGTAGAAAAGTTGCCCGGTGTTCGCGCCGACATACAAGCCGGCCTCATCGACGGTGTCAGCGGCCATGGCTTCGCGCAAGATCGTCAGATAAGCGTGATCGGGTAAGCCGTTCGATAATCGCTTCCACGAATCGCCGCTGTTCTTGCTGCGCCATACCGAGAATTTGCCATCGACACTTAGACGGTAATCTTGGCTGTCTTCTAAGACATGATAGACCGTCTTGGGATCGTGCGGATGTGCGACGACCGGGAAACCGAATCGGCTGGGCAACCGATCGAGACCGGTATCGATCCAGTTGTCGCCGAAATCGTCGCTACGATACACGCCGCAGTGATTTTGCTGGTACAACACGTTTGGCCGCGCGGGGTGCATATCGACCTTGTGGACGCACTGGCCGAACTCAGGATATTTGTCGGGCGA
>JBGQGR010000146.1:0-7126 GCA_041497495.1 Anaerolineae bacterium
CCCCAGATGAAAACTGATCGAATACTGCGCACGATCGGTCGGCGCTGGCGAAGATCATGGATGAGCAGGATTCCGCCGGCCATCATCAGCAAGATCACCGCGGGTGATTTACTCAACATGGCTAAGCCGGCGAACGCGCCGGAGATGGTCAGCCAACGCGCAGGCCGCGGTTGGCTGATCGAGATGGTGAGCGCCGCGATCGAGTTCAAACTAAAAGTAACCATCAGCGCATCGACATGGAGAAGGCTGCCCAGCGCCACTGAAAACGGATCCACAGCCACAAAACAGGCCGCCAGGAAAGCCGCACGCCGATTGACTAAATGATCGAGCAGCCAGAAGAGCAGCGCAATATTAAAGGCGACCACGACGATGACGGCCAGACGCGCTGCTGTGAGAAATTGGGCGAGCAGGCGTAAGGTGCCTGGTTCTAGTGTACCGAAATTGATCGCCGGATCGGGATAAGGGATTGAGGAATCTAACGCGGAGCCGAGGTGGATGCCGAGCGATCCCAGCCACATCGTGGTGATGCCGGGGTGACCGACGCCAAGGGTCAGGGTGGCGGTCCAGCGGCTCCGGGCGATGTCAGACGAAAAATCGATCGAGCGATCAACCCAGGCTAATTCGTCCGGTGTGACGAAATGGTTCAAAGCGCCGGTTCGCGCGATGAAGGCGACGAGGAAAACTGCAACATAACCCAGTAAAAGACTATGCCGAGCTATGAGAGAATTTTCGTACGGCCGGCTTGGCCGCGAGTCAGAATCTGTAACTTTGTCCGTAGTCATCGAATACAGAATTTTGTCTGGGCCAATGCCCGCTCAGCCTAAATACCCCAACGCGCGGAGTCGCTCTTCGACCTCGGCTTGCTCGGCGTCACTGAGATCGACTTGGCCCTGCGTGCTGTGTGCCGCCGCGCCGATCTGCGTGGCGCGCGATCGAAGTTCGGGCGTGAGGGCTTCGCTCAGCACGCGGCCATCCATATCTTCCGGCACCGGCACGTTGAGAATGTGCAGAATCGTCGGGGCAAGATCGATGATGCGCGCTGCTGAAATTTCAGTGCCTTTACCAAATGCCGCGCCGTTGCCAATGAAGATGCCATACAGTCGATGGCAGCCGCTGTCGCCGCGAATCTGCGGCGTGAGCACGCGGCCTTCGGTGGCAAACAACGGAAACGCGATCGTTTTGTAATCGTCCAAGATCAAATGCAAGTCTGCGCCCTGATCGGCATACGGGCCATGCGCGGCTTCTTCGCGTGGAATGATGCGATCGACCAGCGGCTGGCCGGTGGCGGGATCGATCAGTGTGTTCAGCGCGTCGATCACTTTTTGGCGGGCGTCGGTATACCGATCGGGTTCGACGATCCCGAAAGGTTCACGTCCCTTCAAGTTGAGGTAGATCTGTCCGACGTGCCCCATCGCGTAAGCGATCGTCCGGCTCCAATCGACATCTTCGAACGACAGGAATTTGCCGACGACTTCGTTGCGCGCTTTTCGGCTGACGCGCGCGGTGATGTTCTGCAAGCCGAGTTTGCTCAGCACTTTATACACGCCCGCCGGTGTGAGGCCATGTCGAAAAGCCCAGTAGCGCAAGCGCGTAAACAATTTTGGCTTCAAGAACATTAAGCCTTGTTCAAGAAACAGGATGTTGAGATTGATCGTGCGATGCAGCGGGCCGAAGCCGTGATCGGACATCACAATGACATCGACCGCCGACGGCAGACCACCGAGCACAGTTGATTGTGCTTGATCGACGACCGCTGCCACAGCTTGATCCAAATGCTGATATAGTTTTTGCAGCGCGTCACCATATTTTGCGGCGAGCGCTGGATCGTAGCGCGGATGAGTTTTGTCCATGAAGCGCCACAACGCATGCGAGCCGTTATCGCTGGCGAGGAAGTGCAGCATCAGCACATCGGTCGGCTGATCTTTCATCAAGCGCAGCGCATAACGCAACTGTGTATCGATGAGATCATGAATGTCGGCGATGAATTCATCTTCATTGCCGGGCTTGTATTGCACATTCGGCGTCAAGCGATATTTGCCGAGTTCGGCTTCATAGGGCTTGAGGAAATCAGCGGGATACACCGTCTTGCCCTGATCGGGCGAGAGCAAGCCGGGCACCATATAACCGTTCACTTTGCGCGGCGGATAAGTGATCGGCACATTGAGCACGCCGACCGAATAGCCCGCCTCGCTGAGAATTTCCCACAGAAGCTGGCCGTGGATCTGCGAAGCGTTGACCATATCGAACGATCCGGCGCGCGGGCGGATGAAATCGAACACGCCGTGCTTGCCCGGATTCTTGCCGGTCATGAAGGTCGGCCACGCGGGTGAAGTGACCGGCGGCAGCGTCGATTCGAGATTGCCGTGCACGCCCTCTTGCATGAAGCGCGCAAGCGTGGGCAGTTTGCCTTCTGCTGCCCACGGCTTAATCAGATCAAAGGTGGCCCCGTCGAGGCCGATGATGATGAGTTGGGTCATTTGATTTCAAGCCAAAGTTATGATATAATTTAATCAATCCATTTAGTGGAGGTGGATGGTCGTAGACCATCGGAAGCGCCCGCAAGGGCGCTTTTTCTTTTAGGGCAATAATTTCTTGCCGTAGCCTTCGATCTGTCCCGTTCGAAATTGACAATAATATTTGCTCTGCCGCAATATCGCACACATCTGATCGCCGAAGGTGTCGCGTTCATCAACAACCAGGCCATGCTCGATCAATACCTCTCGGCGTGATGGATGCGCAATGAGATCGGCCAACTGCAATCCGGTGATATTGGCGCTCTTTGGTTTGACTTTGAGTTAACCAGAGGTGAGCCGTTCCTGCCACCGATCGGGCGGAACGTAGTCAGTGCCACCATGATATAACCTTCTATAAGAATCCACGAGCAGATTGTCCTCTTTGGTTCCGCGACCTTCCACCATCACATCGCCACGCTCGTCAGCGTAATGCAAAAATAATACAAATCGCTCTAACAAGGTGGCGAGGCAGTAATGATACGCATGGTAATGCCACACAGCATATTGATCCCGATGGGCTTTCTTGTCGATGGCAATAGTGATCACGCGATATTCCCAACGCGCTAAGGCCAACAACAATTCAGAGTTGAATTGTCGCTCAACTTCTGGATCGCGTAAAGAGTGAAACGGTGGGCGCTTATTGACCATCTCTTTGCGGTGAAAGATCACGGGACTGTCAGGATCGCGCTGAAAGAAATCTTGCTTGATCTTGTTCATCTCCGGTTGAAGCATATCCAACATGTAACGTGATTCCACAATGACGCCTGTAAGTGAAAGGAAGCGCTCATTGGGATCATCGGCATGAGTCAGATCGTGGTTGCCCACTTCGTCAATGTAAATGCGAAAAAGTGCCATCTTAGATCAATTCTGATATTCCCGACTGTTGATTCGCTTATTTGCTGATTCGTATTGTCTCTGAAAAAATGTATCGATTCTGATCTAATGATTGTCCAGCTGAATCCACCGCCTTCAATCTTTCAGCCGTTTCGGGATCAGTGACACCCACCGAGATTCGATAGTCGCCGGGGATCAGGTTCCACAGCGGGATTTCAATCTGATGGCTGATGTATTGATCGGCTTGCCATTGCGAACTCGGTTGAGTGTATTGACCGTATACGCCGTCATCTTGCGCGACGACGTCGCCATTCGCATCCAAGATATGCACAAAATATTTTGTATCGACGCCGGGCGCGCTCAGTGCATGCCAGTGCAGCCACAACGACAACACATTGCCGCGCCGGCTGACATCCGCCGCCCGCAATTCGATCGATGAGCCGAAACGCACGCGCGGCTCATCAGTCACAGACATGATCCAGTTGTTTTCGTTGATAATACGCTGCGGCAGATCGATCGAGCCAAGCACTTGGCCGGCATCCAGAACACTCAGCTGCAATTTGAACTGGCCGATGGGCACGCTGGCCTTTGGGATCAGTCGATAAACCGGTGTGACTAGGGCGCCGGTCAGCCACGTCGAAGTCGTCGGCGTAAGCCGATCGGTTGAGCTCAGCACGATCGAGTTGCTTGAATCGATCAACGCCAAGCGATAAGTGTAATCGCGATCGATCAACTGCGTCGAGGTCCAGCGCACGCGCACTTCGATCGGTTGATCGGGGCCGCTGACGTTGACCCAAGTGTTGATGAGGCCAACGCCGCCGCCAATCGCCGTGATGGAATCATCGATCGGCCGCGTAGAGTATACCGCGATCTGATCGTCTTCGAAAACAGGTTCGCGCGTGAAGTAGTCGCGTAGCTGCGCGGCTTGCAGGGATGTGGCTAAATCTTTGTGCAGGACAATGTAGCGCACATTTTGTTGCGCCAATAAGCTGAGCTGAGCGCCCAGATCGATCGGGCGCTTGGCGTCCAACGTTATTTGCCATTGCGTCAATAACGGAATCGATTTGAAAAGTTGATAGGCTTCAGCCGGCACACGCGCGATGCGGCCTTCGATGATGGGATGATTGTGCAGCGTTTGGTAATACAGGTAACGCTTGGTGTCCGATCGGGCGAGTGGCACGTCGAGGAGGGCATACGCTGTTGAATCACGCGCGATCGTGGCATAGAAGTCTGCTGAGGGCAGCGGCTCGATCGTGGGATAGGGCAGGCCGAGATATTCGAAGACGATCAACGCGCCGAGAAAAATCGGAATGCCAACTTTAGTCGGCGCTCTTTTCAAAATATCAGCGATGCCGAAAGCGGCGAGTGTTGCTAAGGCCAGCGGCAGCAGCAAGTTGTAGCGATCCGGCGAGCGCAGCGTGTTGAGCGGAAACTTGTCGCCGATCAAGGCGTAAGGTAATTTGATCATATGATATTCAACGCCGTTAACCAGCAGGAACGGACCGAGCGCCATGATGAAGAGAAATAGTCCGATGATCAGCCACGGCAGCGATCGGCGTTTGGATCGAATGATGCCCCACGCGGATAATGCAAGGACGATCAAACCAAGGTACGGCATCCAGGCTTGATTCTTGGCGAAGTTGGTGTAGAGCGGCTGAACGATCGGCCCGAAGATCGGGTGATACGTCATCGGCAGCGCGTAAGCGAGTAGATCGGTTTGGCCCCACGTCTGCTCGTCGGCGATCAATTCATCAGGCGAAGCGGAGCCGGCATACAGCTGGGCCGCCGGTAAAGCGATCGGAAGACTGAGGATCAAGCCGATCGCCGCGCCGACGATCAAGCGCACGATCGCGCCGCGTGCCCAGTCGCGATGCGACACGATCCAATCGACCACAACGAATATCGCGAAGACTGCGGCACCCAGCACAATAAACTGCAAGCGCGTCGCCGTGAGCAGAAATATCACGAGGCCAATGGCAATGGCATTGCGCCACGATCGTTCGCGCGTGGCTTTGAGGATGAAGAGCGCGAGCAGCGGAAACCATTGCACACTCGCCAGCGAAACATGGCCGAGCGATTGCGAAAAATGATAAGGCGCGAAAGCGTAGATGATGCCGGCGATGACTGCCGCGACCGCCGACCGCCGACCGCCGACCGCAGCTGGATCATGACCATCGGCGGTCGGCCGTCTGCTGTCTGCGGTCAACAAATATTCGGCCAACTTGAACAGCGTATAGCCGCTGAGGATGAAGGTCAGCAGAATGGTGATGTTGTACGCGGCGATGTCGCCGAAGATCGCGCTGAGCGGAATCCAGACGATCGAGTTGTAGAAGCTCAACGAATGCGCGGCGAGGCTGACGCCGTTCGGATAAAACTGATAAGTGGTGTAGAGCGTGTCGAGTCCGTGCGACAACGCGGTGCGCGTCCACCAGTTGTCCCATTGAAATGTCCACAAGTCTTCATTGTTGCCCGCGTACACCGATCCGATCTTGGTGATCAGCGGATAGGTCATGAACAACGTCAGAATGGTGAAGAACAGCAGGACGAGGAGATCGCGGCGCACACGTTTCATGAGCGAGTTCAACTTCATCAACAGATAGAGCGAATGAGAGAATGAGAGATAGAGAGAAACAATCTCTCCTTCACTCTATCCCTCTTTCTCTCCATCAGGTTTTTCATCGGGAGAGGGGGCCGGGGGATGAGGCACAACTTCACGAATCATATAAATGGATTTGTTCTGCGATTCGAAGTAGGTGCGCGTTTGCAGCTCGGCGATCAGTCCGAAGAATAAAAATTGCACGCCGAGGATGACCAGCATGATGCCCAGCCACAAGATTGGCCGATTGGACAGCAATTCGCCGCGAAAAATTTTCAAGTAAGCCAGGATCGCCAGAATGATTCCGCCGAGCCCGCTGGTGATCAAGCCGACGCTGCCAAACAAGCGCATCGGCTTGCCTTGAAAGCTCAACAAAAAATTCAGAGTAAAAATATCCAGGAACACGCGGAACGTGCGCGCAAAGCCATACTTGCTCGTGCCAAACTTCCGCGCCCGATCCTTGACCGGCACTTCGGCCACGCGCACGCCCATCCACGACGCAAAAGCCGGAATGAAGCGGTGCATGTCGCCGTACAAGCGCACGTTCTTGATCACTTCCCAGCGATACGCCTTCAACGAGCAGCCCGAATCGTGCAAATAAATCCCCGTCTGTTTGGCGATCAACCAATTCGCCGCGCGCGATGGAATGCGCCGCGTGATCAACGGTTCTTTGCGATGCTGCCGCCAGCCCGCGGCGATGTCGTAGCCCTCGTCGATTTTCTTCAAGAGCGCTGGAATATCCGCCGGATCATTCTGCCCGTCCGCGTCGATGGTGATCACGATCGATCCCTGCGCCCGATCGAACCCGGCGGCGAACGCGGCCGTCTGCCCGAAGTTGCGCCGCAAGCTGATGACGACCAACTGCGGATCGATCGCGCTGAGCTGCTTCAGCACATTCAAGCTATCGTCGCGGCTGCCATCGTCGACGGCGATGATCTCGTATGACTTGCCGATCGACTTCAGCGCCGCGTCGAGTTCGGCGTGCAGATCGATCAGCGCTTCGGCTTCGTTGTAGACCGGAATGACGATGGAGATGTCGAGAGTGGGTTCAGTCATAGTTATCTTGAACAATCGACCCGACAGATAATCGTCGGGTCGATGGCTGATTATAACATGATCGGATGCGCGGTACTTGTGCAGCGTCATTGCGAGGCGCCTCTTTGTGCGCCGAAGCAATCTCAGC
>JBGQGR010000147.1:0-7100 GCA_041497495.1 Anaerolineae bacterium
AGTCTCTTCAAAAAATAGCGCCTGCGCCAATGGCAGTTTGCTGTAACGATAGTGCAACGCGGTCATCGAACTGGATCGCCACGATCTTCCCGGCTATCGCCTGTTGAGCAACCCGATTGCATAACGCGGCTCGACGGCTTCCTGTTCCAATTTACGACCGGCCGCCAGCAATGCACTGATGATGTCCATGCAGTCCTGCAATTCGGCGTTAGCTTGTAGTGCCGTGAGTCCAACACGATCGTTCGCCGTCAACGGTTGAGCAAAGTCTTGAGACTGTGTGAACGTAACCTCGTCCATCGCCAGCGGCCTCACCTCACCCAGTTGTTTCCGTAGATGCAATAAGATGCGAAAGCCGCCTGCGTCCAGATCGCCCCAGTGATAATACGGCAACGCGGGCTGGGCAACACGCAGAGCCTGCAACAGCCTGATGAGCGTTGGGCTGGCAAAACCGCCCGTGAAAATATGTAACACGTCTGGCGTCTGCAAGCTGATTAACTCATGGTAACTCGTCGCGTTCTCGATCGTGATCACAGCGCGGGCCGGACAATCGAGGACAGCCGCAGCACGCAACAGGGTGGCCGGTAGCGAAAGTCCATCACGATATAATGCGAGCGACAATGACTCATCGGCCGACCTCAACGTCAATGGCCCGCACAGCAACACATATTCGGGCACGCGGTGCAACTGATGAGCACGCAACAAGCTATCGTCATCGCCGAGGTGATCGGGCGCGTAGGGCGAATAGCGACGCAGCACGGCTAGTACCGCCGGCCGCAAATTTTCAAAGCGCTTGCTGTCGCCAAAGAGTTGCACGCTGAAGGTGCGTTCGAGTAGTGGGTCCTGCAGTTGTGCCAGCGCGCTGAGGGCCTTGAGCAAATCTGTGTTGAAATGTGGATCGTCAAGTTGAAAGGGCGTAATCGAATGATGCGTATCGAGTTGCTCTCCCAACCCACTCAGCACGTGCGCCTGCCAGGCGATCACTGGCGTTTGGGCGTCAATCAGTGCGCGCAGCATGGCCACCTGATCACGGCGTGGCGTGCGCTTCAGCAGCGCGTACAGCGTCTCAACCCGATCGGGCTTTAGATCGACCTTATCGAGCCAGTTATTGGTTTCGTGCTTGACCCACTGCACGGTAATCACCCCTTGCCGCGCCAGTTCGAGCAGCACCGCGTTGACGTCGTCGCGCGCACCCGCCGCATAGTCCGGCACATCGACAGCCAGGCGCACCCGCACCACACGCTCGGGATCTTGCCGGGGGCGCTCGTAACGATCGAGCAGGTGCGTCAGAATTTCACGCGCGATCGGCGGGAGTCGATCCATTGCCATCCAGTCGGGCCGCGTAATTGAGATAGGGTTCAAGGTGGACGCATTCGTTTACAACGGTGAGCACGAGATTGGTACACATCTTGGGCACCAGATATTCACAGCGCTCCAGCGGCGTCGCCGTCACAATCTGTAAATGGAAGCGCTGAAAAAGATCGAGCGTCGAACCGATGCGGTCCTGATCCATCTTGGAGAACGCTTCGTCAAAGACCACCAGGCGGAGGGTCGGCCGGCCGCTGCGCTCGTGAATGCGATACAGTTGCACAAACGAAGCCGCGATCGTCAGATAAAACGGCGTTTGTGTTTCGCCGCCTGACGTTTGATTCATGATCTTACTCAAGCGCGACTTCTGGCCGGTCACCACGTTGCTCACTTCAATATCATATTTCAAATAGCGGCGATAATCGATCAAATCGTCTTGTTCACGGCGTTCGGCTTCGGTGGCCGGCTTGCGCGTGAGCTGCTCGTAGAATCGATCGAAGGTGGCTTGATGTTCGTGATAGAACTGGCTTTCAAAGAGCGGCCCGGTGCCCAGCAGCTGCGAATCGGCGGTGACCAGCCGATAGAACTCTTGCAAGTCATCGTTTGGTTCATACCGGAACGTATACCGTTCGTTGGAGAAAGGCGGCAGTTGATTGAGCGTGTGATTGATGTCGCTGAACGCGCGTTTGGCGTTCTCGATTTGTTCGCGCAGGGTGTGCAAGACGTGTTCGCGCAATTCAAATTCAGCCTGCCGATCGGCTGCATTGATTTGCTCTTTGTAGCGCGGCAGATCCGTGGCCGCCAGCCGTTCGCTTTCACGCTGGTAGCGTTCATCACGCTGATCACCAGGCTGACCCGCGAAATCAAACTCGCGATTGTATGCGGACGCGGCGGCAGCTAGATCACGTTGCGCATTGTTGGCTTTGGTGTCAAACTCTTTGGCTTTGCTGTCGGCTTTGCGCGTTTCGTCGTGAAGATCGCTCGCCGTTTGGCGTTGCGCTAATAGTTCTTCGGCCGAACTGACTGCCTCAGGATATTGAGCGCGTGCGACACTGGCTTGATCGGTGGCTTCAGCCAATTCCGTTTCAACGTTCACCAATACATTGTTCAGGTTGATGAGTTCAGTTTTGAGCGACGATTCACGCGCGATCAATTTCTTCTCCCGATCGCGCCACCCGGAGATGAGGGCTGCCAAGCGGTTGACTTCACGTTCGAGCTCGGCCACGCCGCTTAAATCCAGCGCAGCCAGTTCGGCTTGGTGCTGATGAATTTGTTCCCGCAGCGGCTGTTCGTCCAGCGGCACATTCAACTTTTCGCGTATTCTGATCCATTCGGCGTAATGATCCAGCACGTTTTGCGCGGCGCGCAGACTTTGCAACAGCGGCGTTTGTTCAGCCAACTGCGCGCCGATCGATTCCTGTTCACGGCGCCGCGCTTCGATCTGTGATTGCCGCGCCCGTTGACCAATGAAGTGCGGTCTGTAAGTTTTGGGATTCACTGCGCGCACGGTCCAATCACCGTAGACCACGACTTGCGGTGTGACGGCTCGGCGATATTGACGCAACTCATCAACGGATTCACAGGCGATGATGTCCCCCAGCACATGATCGATATAGGCGCGCACGGCTGACTCATCGGTACTGACGTATGTGGCCAGTGAATGAAGTTGAGCACGCTGCGCCTCTGCGGTCACTTTCGCCAGATCGATCAGGCCAACATCATACAGCGCTTCGTTGGCACGCGCGCGATCGAGTTCACGCACGGCGGCCTTGAAGTGCTCCGGCGGCACGATCAGATTGAAACGACGCGCGCCCAACAGCGCTTCAACAGCATCCTGCCAGCGAGCCTCGGTGATTTCGATCTGTTCGCACAGCAATGTGGGCCGTTGGCCGGCGATGGGCGTCAACAAGTCCTGCAGCCGTTCGACTTCGCGCCGATAACGGATCTGGCCTTGCTGTTCCAATTCCTCTATCTCGCGCTGCAGCTCTGTGCGCCGCCGTTCCAGATCGTTGGCACGATCGCTGATCCGGACTTTGCCCTCGATGATCCGTTGGCGAGTCGCATTGAGCATGGGCAGTGTGTGATCAAACTGTGCCAGCCATTCGGGCACGGGTGGCCGATCGGGGGCAAGCTGATCGATCGAGGTAGCAAAGACCTGTAACTCTTCGCTCTCATCGGCTGTGAAGATCGGCATAGGGATCAGCGGCCGCAGGAGATCGGCTTCGCGACGTAGTTCGCTGCGCAATGAAGCCCAGCGGCGATGAAGGTCATCGGCTTCGCGATTCAGCCGATCGATCGCAACTTGAAGTTCGCCGCGGTGGCGAACAACGTCGGACTCATAGTAGCGGCGTTGTGCATCATGCTGTGCTTCCTCCGCGCCCGCAAGAGAGGCCTGCACGGTCGCCAGTTCGCTGGTCACTTGATCGAGTGTGTGCTGTTGAAGTGAATGCTGATCACGCAGCCCGTCAACGCGACGACGCGCATCCTCTGCGCGGAGCAGCGCCATGAGAACGGTGTATTGATCGCGCAGCTCGAGCCAACGCTGTACCTCTTGCTGGCGAGTGACGATATCGTTTAGCTGTTGCAGCTGCTGTTCGACGCGTTCGGCGCGGACTTTCAAGGCTTGCAAATTCTCGCGCACGCTTTGCAGCGTTTCAATGTGGACTTCTTTCTTGTCCAGCAGCCACTGTTCAACAAAGCCGCCGATGTTGCGGATCGGCTCAAACCGCAGGGCCTTGAGAAATAATTCAAAGAAGCGCGGGTTCAGGCCGCCCAGCGCGTTCAGCAGATCGTCGCGATATTCGGTGACGTTGTCATGGACTTTAGCGCCGCGCCGCTGGCGCAACAGTTTGCGCAAGTCGGCGCGTTTGCGCGGCTGGCCGTTAGGCACGAATAACTCAACCTCGAGTGGTGCCGTTAAGATAAAGTAGGTCCGATCGGGTGTGCGGCCTTCACCGGCTTCAATGCAGACCCCCAGCGTGATTGCCAGCTCGCGGCGCGGATCGGCAAATTCAAGCGCGATGTAGGCAATCGTGTTGCCGGGCCGCAGCCAGTAATCTTCGCCGAGTTTGCCGCGCACATAGGTGTCGAGATTGCGATCGGATTTATCCTGCGCCGATGAATTGAAGCGCACATGCACCAGATCGGCAATGAGCACCACTTGCAACGCATCGAGCACGGACGACTTGCCCGACCCATTGTGACCAGCGAGATACAGGCTGTCTTCGACTTCAATCACATCGTGCTGAAAGCGGTGCCAGTTGTGCAGGAAGATGCGGGTGAGAGAGAGAAACGATTCAGGCAGCATGTTTTGCTTCAGACCTCAAGTGATTCCGATGCCTCACCGGTCTCGCCGGTTTGATACTCGCGCAGCCGATCGGCCAACGTGGCAGTCTCGTTCGCCGGTATGACAATTTCAAGTGCAGGCAACAACTCGATCTGTTTGTCGGTGTCGTTAGCCTGCAAGCCGCCGCCTTTGGCCGCGCGGATTAATTTGGCGCTGTGCAATGTGCGCAGGGCTTCTTCCAAACTGGTTTTCTCGCGCAGGCGTTGATTGGGCAAAAACGCGGCATAGCGTTCGACCACTTCACCGATCGTGACGACCGGATAGCGCGTCAGTAGCGCCGCAGGTTTTTCGCGTTGCTCGGCGTACATCAAACGCAGCACCAACAGCCAGATCGTGGTCTTGCGTGTGAAGTGACGGCGGTGCGCGCCTTCACGATGGCTGACATGATAGATGGATGCCCGATCGTGATGGCGCATTTCCCAACCGGCCACAGCCAGATACTCGGCGATCAAATCACCGCGCCGCGCCAGAAAATTATAGATGCGGCGATCGTCATCGTCGTCACGCCAGATCAAACCGTCACTCAGCAAACGGCGCACGGCTTCGGCAAACAGAGCCTGTTCGCCGGGCGGCAATTGATCGTAATCTTGGGCGAAGCGGGTCAAGGTCATGTCGCGACAGCCTTGATGATGAAATCGTGAAAAGCAAAACCGCCGTGCTCGATCAGCGGACTGTCACTGAGTTCTTCGACGCGATAGCCCAGTGTGCCGTCGCCATAAGCGCGCAGGTAGATCAATAAAGCGAGTTGCTCAGGATCGGACAGTGGAATTTCAACGGCGTGCATCTCCGCCCGATCGCCCAACTGTTCCCGCGCGTAACGCTCAATGCGTTTGTGGCTAATGGCGCGGCTGAGTTGGCGCTCAGTATCTTCGAGCGCGCGGGCGAGATCTTCCGCCGAGATGATAGAGGCAACTTCCAGTTCGGCTTCGAACATAGTCGCAGCGCGCGTGGGGGATGCCAGTGATTCAGCGTCCAGCCATTCGAGACGATGCAAGTGGATCGACGGATCAACCGCTTGCGCTAACTCAGCAGACGGCGTTGTGAGCAGCGCTTCGATAATCGTGTTCAACTGACCGCTGGTCGTAGCGTGCGCCGCGAGCTGCAGTTCGATCTGGCGCACAGCGGCATTCACAAACTGGCCGTGCCGCGCATCGATCGATTCCAGCAACCGATCGAGTGCCTCGAATTGATCGCGGATTTCATGCAGCTGGGTGAGCAAACGCTGCCGGGCCTGTTCGACCGTAGGCGCATCGCCGATCTGTCGCAGACGCTGTGCCGCCGGTTCAAGAATGTCCGGCGCTTCAAGGCGGGTGACACCATCCAATACGCCAGGCCGAAAGCGCGAGATGTGATCGGTGGTGCGCAGCTGGTGATAGGCGCGATCGACGATCTCCTCGCGGTAACGTAGGAACAACTGCTCCAGCACATCCCGCGCCTGTGATTGCGCCAGAATTTGATTGATGTGCAAGCCGATGTTTTGCTGCAACTCTTTCAAGCCGTTCAGTAAGTGCTGCGTCTGTCGATGAGCTTGCGGAATGCCGATGTAGGCCGTGTCGGTTTCAGTGAGGCTGCGTTGCAAGGTGGCATAGGTCGAGAAGATCAGACCCGCCAGGGCGGGCGGCTCGTTGGCGGCGATTTCGTCGAGCACGCGCAGCAAGCGAAAGGCGTAATCAGGCAGAATATATTGCACGTTAAAATCGCTCAGGGTTTCACCTTTCAGCCAGCCACACCGCTCGAGATAGCGCAAGATCAAGCTGGCTCGCGTGGCCGTGGGGTCGACGTTGTCAGCCACGTCGCTTTGATCGGACTGCGCGTCGTTCGTCAAAGTCAACGCTTGTGGTTCGGTCAACTGCTGATAGATCAGACTCAAAATTAAATCACGCGAGAGTGGATCAGGCCGGGCCTGCGTCTGCCGATAAATATCAATCAGTAGGCGGGCATAGACCGGCGCGCCGGGCGCGGCCAGCGGTTGAAAGAGCGATGGAGGAAGTGTGCCAAGGAGCATCATCGAGCGAACGTCCTGTGATGCTCCATTATACTCCCTCGTCCGAAATGAATTGTAGATATTCTTTGAAGTTTTTCTTCCTGACCTCGACTCCTACCTTCGGTGGAATCGAACACACAATGGCCTGGTGCGGAGCAATAAATTACCAGATAACGGGGATAAGACAAAAGCGGCAATTTGTAAATCTCGCGGGGTGAGAGTTGCCCTGAACGAGATACGTACGGGCGGGCCGCTTCAACCAGAAAACCTTGCAGACGAACTTCATTGACGGGCTGATACATAGGCTCCCTCCAATCATGTTTCAAGATTGAATTCCGCATCAGCATAACTCAAATTGCGGCGGCTGGATTCAAAAAACATTCAACTTTCATTCAACGATCATTCAAGTTTCATTCAAATTTCGAATGGCAAAGCCAATATCAGGCGCTTGATTCACCCAAATCG
>JBGQGR010000148.1:0-7017 GCA_041497495.1 Anaerolineae bacterium
GTGTCGCGTCATGACCGAGTTCGGCTCGAACAGGAACTGCCCCAGGCTGCCACCGAAGTCCGGCAGGCGGATGCGTTCACGCTGTTCGGTGAGCAGAATCACGCGGATCGCTTCGCGGATGTTCTGCTCGCCTTCCGACCAGACGACGCGCCCGTCTGCGCCTACACGCGGTGGAAAACTGATTCCTCGTCCGAATACTTTGCCGATGTCCATAAGCTCTCGAAAGTAGTTTTCTAGCCTGCGGCATTGCGAGCGTATTCGCCAAGCGCACCCCGCGGATAGGGCGTTGCGAAGAAATCTCACTCTGACTAGCGGATACTGCTTATCGTGAAGGAGATTGCTTCGTCGCGAACTCCGCTCCTCGCAATGACAGCTGTGCTATTTCGGTATCACGCCTCACGTACTGGGTTTGCCTTTGAATTTCGGGAACGGCAGACACATGATGAAATACGGCACCCAGTGAAAGATGATGTCCAACAAGTTGACCATGATCATTAGCAAGATCAGCGCGCAGATGGTGATGATGGGAATCGATAACGAACAGATCATGCCGAGCGAGAAACCGGCGTCGTCTTTACACGGCCCGCCATCGGGCACGTCGAGATCTTTGTGCAGCGGCCACGGCAATACCGTTCGAATGAGATCGCCCAACCCCAGCCCTTGCGCACGGCTGATCTGGCCGCACAGCACATCGCTGATCATGAAGGCCGTGTTCTTATCGAACTTGCGCAAGCCGGCCAGCGTCGTGTCGATGGGCAGCGCGATGCGAATCGGGCGCGCGGGCGCATCGGGATCGAAGAAGCCCGCCATCAGAAATGGCTCGGTCGGGTCGCTGATCACAATCGGTTTGAGTGGGCCGCAGTTGGGGCGCTCGAACACGCAGCGAATTACAAAGTAGGTCGGCGCATCGATGCGCATCACCGGTTGCGCGGCGATCAACGGCGGCGGTGTCTTGGCCGGGACTTCAGTGGGCAGGGCCGCTTCGATCAACTCGACCAGGTAATCGATTCTCAGGAGCGCGTTCGTGCGGGCTTCGACCAGCGGATCGGTGTCCATGTACGGGGACGCGCCCGGTTTGGCTGGCGGCAGCGGCCCGTCTTCCTTCGGATCGGCCAGCGGAAACAGAAAGCTGGGCCACGGCGTTGTGCCGGTGCTTGGATTGCGATCGTATGGCATGACGATGGTTTCCAGATTATCCTCGATGTTTTTGGCCGGTGTTGGACTGAACGGCAATCCGCCTTGAATCTGCTGCAGCGCGTCACGCAAGTTTGAAATGACGATCGAAGGCACCACTGCACGTACAATGCCGTTCTTATCCGGGTAGAGGGGCTGGTGCAGTGCGGCGGCATAACCACTGCCGATTTCCGTGTTGATCAAGGCGTCGATTAATTTGCTTTGATCGGTGGTCAACGGGCTCGACAAAGACTGATTCAAGATCGATTCCCAAACGTTGGGAATATACTGGTACAGCAGCTTGGCAAAGTCGAGCAGCGCATACCACGAAATGGTCTGGATTTGCTCGCGATTATCCTTAAGCGATTTGTTTAACGCGTCGCCGCTCAATGCTTCATCATTCGTCAACGGCTGCCCGGCCGGGGTTTTCATCTTCCGCCATGCGAATGCTCGCTCGATCAGGCGCTTCCAGGGTTCGGTCACTTGGGCCATGAAGAGCAGCGTGCGCTTGTCCGGTAGAGGCAGGCTGGGATCGATCACGATTTGGTTGTCGCTCGATCGTTCCGGTGCGCCGACGTAGGCCTCGCGTTTGCCCACCGGAATGAGACCTGCCAACACACGTCGACGACGTTCGTCGTCTTGCAAGTAGTTCACGGCGAATAACGGTTGTTGTTCCTCGTTCGACATCAGGGCTTGTGCATCTGTCACACGCTGCCAGCCGCCGGAGACGAGAGCGTACTCTGTCCACGTTGTTTCATTGCTATCGAAGATCGATTGACCGGCAGCGGGTACGACCTTGCGCACGACGTAAGTGGCGCGCTCTTGATTGCCGGTCTCGATGTGCCGATCGGGCTGGCCGGGTACGCGGCACACCAGCGCCGCGCCAATCAAGTAATAGCGTTGATGCGCCGGTTGATACAACTTGAGCACTGGTCGCGGCGCGGTGATCGTCAATGTAGTGAGCGCCGTAGATTGATCGGGTACAGCGAGAATCTTCGCCACGGCTTTGCGTTCAATCGCCAACTTCGATCGCTGCAGCTTCTGCGCGAGGCGCGGTAGTTTCTCAATCGATTCGATCTGCGGTGCAGTGATTGGCCCGCGCCACGTTTCCGGCAGCGCGCGAAAAGCCTTCAGCTGCGACGGATTGCTGTTGAGCAGCGAGACAAATTCGTTCATGAATTCATCGCTGGCAAACCGCAAGATGGCTGGCCGACGGAAAGACTGCCGCGTTTCCGCGCCAAGGTCGGCCACGCTGTCCCATAAGGGCGCCGCTGTTGTCCACTGCACTTCGGTATCGTTCATGGCTTCACCAGATATTGCCCGCGCCCGGCGTGTACGACGCGCTGATAACGGAGTTGCTGATCAGCGTGTCGCACTGCACCACGCCGCTGAACTTTGACATGCCCGCGTTCACCGTGACCATGCCGGCCGATACTTCCACCGTGCTGGCGTTGATGGTCACTTTGGCCGACGCTGTCACCGTTACGCCAGCCGTCTCTAGTTTGATCGAGTTGCCATTGCTATCCTCAATCGCGATCGAGCCGGGGCCGTCTTTCAAAGTGATCTTTTGCGCGCCAGGTGTCTCGACGATGAACTTCTCCTGTCCATCCTGATCGTCAAGTGTAATCTTCACGCCGTTGCGTGAGCGCAGGACTTTGCGATAGTTGTTGCCTGCACCATCCATCGAGTCGGGCGGCGTATCGCGGCCATTCCACAACGCGCCGATCACGTAGGGTCGGCGCGCATCGCCGCCTTCAAACGCCACCAGCACTTCATCATCCACATCGGGGATGAACCAGCTGCCGCGATTGTTGCCCGCCATCAATGTCGCCAGCCGCGCCCAGACCTCGTAGCTCGCGCCGCCCGTATCCGGTGACCACGGCAGCGCAATCTTGACGCGGCCCTGTCCGTCCGGATCCTTGATGTCTTTGACGATCGCGGGGAAGACGCCGTACCAGTGACCGCCCAGGCCCAGCGGCACGCGCGCATCCATGATTAATTCAAGCGGTGTTGGTTCGAACATGTTATTGTGCCCGACCGATCCCTGGCCGCTCGGCGGTGAATTCTG
This sequence comes from Anaerolineae bacterium, assembly GCA_041497495.1. Taxonomy (GTDB): domain Bacteria; phylum Chloroflexota; class Anaerolineae; order Fen-1058; family Fen-1058; genus JBGQGR01. The sequence goes on from JBGQGR010000148.1 coordinate 3,242, forward strand.
TGCGCAGACCTTGCGCCAGATCAAAGAGATGCCGGACCTCGGTCAGATAATATTTGCCGCTGAACAATGGGCCGACATTCTGAATGTTCACTTGCGCACCGACGCGCAGTTTGGGCTCGGTGTCGGCCAGACCGTGTCCCACGACAAAGCGCCGCGCCGTCAACTTGAAATAGGCTTCGGCCAGCGATTGCGCTTCGCTGCTGTTGAGCGGCACGGCATGCGCCAGCGCTTCTTTGCGCGCCCCAAAGAACGATTGTAAAATGCTAACACCGCTGGTGTCGCCGTTGAGTTCGTTGCTCACGGCCGATTCTACCGCTTCATATTGTAGGCCCGTTTTTCCGGCAACGTCCCAACCATTCACCGCCACGCTGGTGCGCTGCTGTGCCAGATCGGCCAGCACATTGAAGCCGTGCAAATTGCGGCCAAACCCCAACTCGATCGGAGTGCTGTTGCGATTGGCGTGCGACTTGACGTTGAGCGTGCTGCCTTCCATCCAGAGTTCCGCATCGATCGCACGGGCGCGCTCGCGCAAGAAAGCCAGATCGCTTTGATTGATCTGCGCCAGAACCCGATAGGTGGGCCCGTTCACGCTTACACTGGGTGACAGACCATGATCACCGGCGATGCGATTGAACACGTCGGAATCGCTGACGTTATCAAAGGCGCGGGTGCGGCGGGTCATGCGCAGATCTTGAAATCGATCTTCGGCCAGGATGGCGATCTCCGGCGGGCGCGCATCGGCGAAGTGCCCTTCCAGGGCGGTGATACGCCCTTCGAACAGCACATCGGTCCCCAGCTTGATCTTGATCGTTTTGCCAAAGTCGAGCGTCTGCCGCTCGAAGTACAGAAAATCGATCGCGCCGTTGCGCGGTCCCCAGTTGCCGAATGTCGCCTCGCAGCGATACAGGCCGTTGGTCTGCTCGGCAATGCTCAAATTGAGCAGGCCTTGCTCCAGTGTGCCGTTATCGCGCCCGTCGATGTTGACCGTCGGGTGAGCGATGCGTAGTTGGCTGGTCAAGCTCGGTTCTTCAGGCATAGTTCATTTCCGCAGACATGGCGTCCTTAGGTCATACTTCGCTCACGGCATGGGGAGGCCGTGGCTGCTGAACACGTTCAATGCGCCTGCACGCGCGCCAGGCGTTCTTTCTCGCGCTGCAAGATCAGTTCAATCTCGTGCGGTGTCGCGCCGCGCGGCGAGGCCGCACTGGATGACCCGCTGCTTGGTGCTGACCGATCGGGCTGCGATGGTTGATCGGCGACGACTTCGAAATCATTGATGACAACAGGCATATCAACCTCCGATCTTCACGGCCGATGTGCTGGTGGGTGCCGTGGCGTTCAGATCGATCAATTGTCCAGGCTGCAATAAGCGTGGATTCTCGATGCCGTTCGCCGTAGCGATCGACTGCCAATCGGCTTTGCCAGAGATCGAAGCCAGCGCCTGCAATGAAGTTCCCGAAGTTGCCTGCGCCAACGGTCGAGTACCGGCGGCCGAGCCATCAGGACCGCCGGTGCCTGGCGGGTTCTTGATCTCATTGAACGCGAACTTGGTGATGCGTTGCTGCGAAATGCTCAAGGCTACACTGGCGCGCAGCGGCCGGCCTTCGCTTGAAAAGAACTCCAGCGTCTCTTCCATTGAATCGACCAAGCCGTCAAATTGGAAGGAGCCCCAGATGAAACGCACTGCCGGCGGAAAATATTTGGGCGGCTTGTCTTTGGTCTCCCTGGGTGTGATGAAGTACGCCACTTTCTGGGTGAGCTTGCGCACATCGTTCTCATTCGAGCCTTCCGGCTGCGGCGCATTCACGTCGAACCAGAGTGTAACGGCCAGCTTGGTTGTACCTGCGCCGACAAATTGCTGTCCCTGCGAGCCGTTTTGATCGCCAGAGTTTTGGGGCGTTTGGATTTGATTGGCAAAGCTCACTTTCAACGAATCTGGATTAAACTGAACCTTCACTGACTGCTCAGGGTTGATCGTGTTTTTGAATTCTGCATCCAGTTCGTGCAGTTCCGCTTTAGCCAGTTGAGTTGATTCAGGCATGGTACCCTCACCCCAGCCCCCTCCCTGACTCCTCGCTCCACTCGGAGCGCTGCGCAGGGGAGAGGGAGATCATCATCCACCAATCGATGCTCCCGCCGAAACAGATAGCGAGGCCGAGAATTCAAAACCGGCGCCCGATCATTTCCTCGACTTCAGTGTCAGCGATTCGTAGGCCAGCTGCAATTCTTCGATCGCCACCGCGCCGTCTTTGGCATTCAGCGCGGGTGCTTTCAATTTGATCGGCACACAGCGTTTGAGTAGAAACCGGGCGCGTTCGGTGGAGCCATCGGCGGCAAAGACCACGACTTCCGCATCGGCGCGCAGGCTGGGCTTGTTGAGCACCGCGCTAAACCAGTCCCACAGATCGAACGTGGCCGTCATGCCGCGCTTCAACGTTAGCGTGCCAAAGTTCAGCGGCCCGCTCAAGCGCGGCTGTTGGCCGTTGTTGCCGCCTTCGCGGATCGTCTTCACGTCCATTGTCATTTCCAGGCCGTCACATTCCGAAAACGCGGCACTGCAGACCTGAGTGGACACGCCCGGCACGTCGATCTCGACGGCAAAGTTGAAGGCCGTGAAAGGATAGCGTGTCGTTTCATTGGCGGGATCAGCCATCGATCAAGCCTCCTGCGTCACCAGCGTCCGATCGCCGGCCTGCACCAACCGGATCGTGAGAAACGTCAACGGCAGCGACGGCGCCACCCGCAGTTCCACGATGAAGCGGCCCTGATCGATCGATTGCGGCGTGTTTACCGCTGTATCGGTCACGACTTGATACGAAGTAGCCGCCGTAGCGCCGGCAAACGCTCCGCGCAAGAACATGCCATCGAGCAGGCTCTCAAAGCCACGCTGCACAGATCGGCGGAAGGCGTCGCTATTCGGCTCAAAGACGTAGGTTGCGCCCAGACGCAGTGCCAAACGTCGCAGCAAGATCAATAAACGGCGCACATTGATCGGGCGCAGATCTTCATCAGCGGCGAGCGTGTCGCTGTTCATCGCGGTGAAGCCCTTCGGCTCGTGGCGGATCAGATTGAGCTGCGCGTCCTGTAGATCGAGCCAGCGGCTACGATCGATCGATGGGGCGAGCGTGACGACGCCTTTCAAGAATTCATTGGCGGGAGCGATCCACGCGCCGCGCGCCAGTGTGCGCTGAGCGATGATGCCCGTCATCGCGCCGTCAGGCGGCGTCCGGCGGAATTCGCCCGATCGGTTTTCTTCGCGCCCGATGAGCCACGGGTGATACACTGCGCCGAAGCTCAGCGTGCGCGACTCTTCAGGACCAAAGAAACCGCTGCCGGTGGTGGTCAAAGTCTGCGCGTGAAAGATCGCAGCGTCTTCGCTATAGTGTTCAGGCAAAGCCAGGACTGCGAACAGATCGCTGCGCGCCGCGCACATCCGCAGCACGGCATGCTGAATTGTCAACAGCGTTTCGTCAGAATAAATATCTGCTGACTTAAGTATCCAGCGGGTGAGTGGTGCAACGTTGATGGCGACGCCGTTCTACCAATCGCTCGAGAACATCTCGCGGCCACCTCGCACTCGATAGTAAAACACGCCCGCCGAATGACCGTAAAATGTGAGCCGATCTTCTGGGCCGACGTAAATATCGATCGCGTCTTTGAAGTCGGCGCGCGTTGCTTCTTGCACCACGTAGATCGGATTGCTCTCCGGTTGTGTCCAGAATAATGAAAATGTGCCTAGCGGATCGGCCTCGTCGTGATCGAGCACCGGCGGATCA